>NCHJ01000003.1:0-539 GCA_002256765.1 Bacteroidetes bacterium 24-39-8 | reverse complement strand
TTGCCTCTTTTCATGGGGTTTGGAGTATTGCTAGTTTGGTGGGAGCAGCATTTGCCTCTATCTTAATTTCCTTTGGCGTGATGCCAGAGTTGAGATTGGTTTTGGTTACTGGATTGTCGTTGGTTTTGATGCTGATTTTCTGGGGAAATACTTTGGAAACGGCTGCTAATACCGATGCAAAAAAGCCAGCATTTGCCATTCCGGATAAATCTTTATTAAACCTTGGATTGATTGCTTTTTGCTGTATGCTTTGTGAAGGAACCATGAGTGACTGGAGCGGTATTTATTTGTCAAAAGAATTTCATTTATCCAAGGGTTATGCAAACATGGGTTATGTGGCTTATTTGGGTTGCGTAACATCTGGGAGATTATTGGGAGACTGGTTGGCTAATCAATTGGGAAATAAAAAACTATTGTTGATGTCTAGTTTGTTACTTGGTTTGGGGGCTTTGTTGATTGCTAGTTTTCATAGTTTAATTCCTGCTATCATCGGGTTTATACTTTGTGGATTTGGGGTTTCCTGTGTGGTCCCTTTTTTG
>NCHJ01000135.1 GCA_002256765.1 Bacteroidetes bacterium 24-39-8 | reverse complement strand
ATTCATACACATAAGGACGGTAAGAAGCATGAACATAAACATGTATCCGGAAAAAAACAGCAGCATTCACATAAAGAAGCCACTGACAAAAAGGACGACTGTTGTAAGGAAAAAGTTGTCAAAATCCAAATAGCAGACAAAAATCTGGACCATAGCCAAACAATAATTAACCCACCGGTGATTTTTCTTCCTGGCACTATTTACCAATTACCGGTCTATAATATTGTAAAAGGAAATTCACAAAAATATATTACCTCCCAGTTTCATCCCCCACCTCGCGATATTCGCATAGCTATCCGCAGTTTTCAGATATGATTTTGATGTAAAGTTTGATTTATTATGGCTATGCCATGCCTGTAATTATTTTCTATATATCAAAACATTTAACTATGAAAAAAGTAATATTTCTTGCCGCCTTGTTGGTAGTTGCAAGCATAAACAATTCTTTTGGGCAAACTAATTTAAAAACAGATCCTTCACAATTACTCACCCTTTACTACGATATCAAAGACGCATTGGTTAGCGGGAATGCAAACACCGCTTCTGCAAAAGCGGAAGATTTCGTAAAAGCGATAAATAGTATCGATATTAAAGCTTTCAACGAGGCCAGCAGGGAAGCTTTACTCAAAGATGCCACTCATATTTCTGAAAGTAAAGACATTAAGCACCAGAGAGAACATTTTGCTCCCTTTTCTGACAATATGATTACCCTGGCAAAAACGGTAAAGCTATCAGCAGAGCCTGTTTACCAGCAATACTGTCCAATGAAAAAAGCATCCTGGTTAAGCAGCCAACAGGCAATTAAAAACCCTTATTATGGCAGTGCTATGCTAACCTGTGGCAGTGTTAAGGCAACATTGTAATCATCTGTTCCAAACATTAAAAATCGCAAAATGAAAAATACTTTCATAGGTAATGCCATATTGGCTATTGTATTAGTAGCCTGTAACAATGTAAACGAAAAAACAAATACAGTCCGATCAGATAGTTCTGTCTTACAACAACAAACCGGCAAGTCTGCGTCAACGGCCATTGCCTCCATTAAAGGAATCGTTGCCGGATACTTACAGTTAAAAAATGCCTTATCTAATGATAATGGCAATGATGCTGCCAATGCTGGTAAAGCCATTACTGGGGCATTACAAAACTTTGATACGGCTGCTTTAAAGCCTGACCAGAAGAAAGTGTATGCAGATGTGCAGGACGATATAAAAGAACATGCGGAACATATCGGCATGAATGCGGATAAGATAGCCCACCAGCGGGAACACTTTGAAATGTTGAGTAAGGACATATACGATCTTGTAAAAGCATTTCCCGCCGAACAAACCCTGTATAAAGATTATTGCCCGATGTACAATAATGGTAAAGGTGCAATCTGGCTAAGCGAAACGAAGGAAATTAAAAATCCGTACCTCGGCAAAAAAATGCCCACTTGCGGTGAGATAAAAGAAGAAATCAAATAAGCATGAGACTGGGTAAAAAAATAGTGATACTGCTGCCGGTCGCTTTTGCGGCTATACAATTTATACAACCTGCCCGCAACAAAAGCGGACAGGTTATGCCAACGGATATTTCAAATACACTTAACATTCCTCCATTGGTTGATACCTTATTAAAAACGTCTTGCTATGATTGTCACAGTAATAACACAAATTATCCCTGGTATGCAAACCTGCAGCCTCTGGGATGGATATTAAACAAGCATATTCTCAAAGCTAAGATGGAATTGAACTTTAGTGATTTTGGTTCTTATTCTTCACGAAGACAAAGAAGCAAATTAAAATCAATAGCCAGTCAGGTAAATGACAATACAATGCCCCTGGCTTCTTATACATGGTTACACAAAAATTCAAAATTTTCAAAAGAAGCTAAAGCATTGATCAACGATTGGGCATTGAAATCAATAGAAACCATTGCTACAGGAAACAAAAAATAAGGAATGAGTAATTTAAAAGAAATATTAATTAAAATCTTCAAAGCAATTTTTATCCATAAAAAAGATTGCTGCAAATAACATTAAACCTATGGAACACCAGCATACAGAAAAGTATACCTGCTCGATGCATCCGCAGGTGATACAAGATAAACCAGGCACATGCCCTATTTGCGGAATGACTTTGGTGTTACAAAAGGAAAATGAAGATACCATTGTTTCAGGCCACCAACATGGCAGTAACCCTTCAATGGGACATGAGGGGCATAACCACCATGCAATGATGATTGCTGATTTTAAGAAGCGGTTTTATGTTGTTCTCGTTCTAACCATTCCCATCATGCTGCTATCATCAATGATACAGCAATTTATGGGTGTGGACTGGCAGTTTACAGGTTCTTCCTATATATTATTTGCATTATCATCGGTAGTGTTTTTATATGGCGGTTGGCCGTTCTTAAAAGGCTTGGTGGATGAAGTAAAAGCAATGAACCCAGGTATGATGTTTTTGATCGGTTTTGCTATTACAGTGGCTTACATATATAGTGTGGCCATTGTGTTTGGTTTACAGGGTATGGACTTCTTTTGGGAACTGGCAACACTTATCCTCATCATGCTTTTAGGGCATTGGATAGAAATGAAATCGGTAGCAGGAGCCTCAAAGGAATTAGAACTATTAGTACAACTGATGCCATCCGAAGCGCACATGGTAATGCCGGATATGGTGCATGATGTAAAGACGGATACACTTAAAGAAAATGATATCATTCTCGTAAAACCTGGTGAAAAGGTTGCCGCGGATGGAATTATACTGGAAGGTGAAAGTTATTTGAATGAATCTATGTTAACCGGGGAATCAAAACCGGTACAAAAAATAAAAGGAAATAAAGTGATTGCCGGATCAATCAATGGGAATGGTTCCATTAAAGTTACCGTATCTCATGCTGCAAAAGATTCGTATTTGTCGCAGGTGGTAAAGCTGGTGGATGATGCGCAAAAATCAAAATCCAAAACACAACTGCTGGCTGATACTGCTGCCAAATGGTTAACTATCATTGCCATTCTTTCAGGTATCTCTACATTCTTGTACTGGTATATAACAGGACAAACCCTGTCTTTCGCCATGGAAAGAATGGTTACGGTAATTGTGATTTGCTGCCCTCATGCTTTGGGATTGGCAGTGCCCCTTGTAGTGGCAAGATCAACGGCCTTATCAGCCAAAAATGGATTATTGATTAAGAACAGGACAGCTTTTGAAAATGCAAGAAAGATCACAACGATTGTGTTTGATAAAACGGGTACGCTTACTGTGGGTAAATTTGATGTGTCTAAAATTGTATCTCTGCAAAAAGAACTTAATGAAAATGAAATTATCCGTTTAGCATCGGCTTTGGAACAAAAATCAGAACATCCTATTGCTACGGGTATTCTCCAAAAAGCAAAGGATTTATCAATAACAATTCCTGCAACTGAAAATTTCAAAGCCATTACCGGCAAAGGAGTTGAAGCTACCATAGACGGCAAGAAGATAATGGTGGTGAGTCCGGGTTATTTAAAGGAAAATAATATAGCTATCCCTGATGGCTTCACAGCTAATGATACCGAAACTGTTGTGTTTGTTATTATCAACAATCAATTGGCAGGATATATTGCTTTATCTGATGAGATACGTCCGGAATCTGCTGAAGCAATTAAAATACTAAAAGAAAACAACATCAAATCCATATTGCTTACGGGTGATAATAGTAAAGTAGCTAAAAGCTTAAGTGAAACTTTAGGAATGGATAGCTTTATTGCCGAAGTATTACCCCATCAAAAATTGGAAAAGATCAAAGAATTACAAAGTAAAGGTGAATTTGTGGCTATGACCGGAGACGGTGTAAATGATGCCCCGGCTTTGGCTATTGCAGATGTTGGTATCGCTGTTGGCAGTGGCAGCGATATAGCCGCCGAAACCGCTGGGATTGTCCTTGTAAACAGTAACCCAAAAGATATAGTAAGTCTTATTTTATTTGGCAAAGCCACATACCGGAAAATGATTCAAAACTTGATCTGGGCAACCGGGTACAATGTGGTTGCCCTGCCTCTTGCCGCGGGAGTTTTATATAAGCAAGGCATCTTATTAAGTCCGGCCGCAGGTGCCGTTCTAATGACAGTGAGTACAATCGTGGTGGCAATTAATGCAAGCATGTTATCTGTAAAAAAATAAATATTGAAATGAAAAAAATAAACCTGATCATATTTGTATTAGCTATTTATTCATCCATTCCTGCACAGGATATGAAAGGAATGAAAATGGATAAAAAGGGAAATAAAGAACAACCCGCTGTAACCTATACCTGTCCTATGCATCCGGAAATTCATGCTGCCAAACCCGGCAACTGTCCGAAATGTGGGATGAAACTGGTAAAGGAAAAACCAAAACTTGTTGAGAATCCGGTAAGTAAAAAAACAGGTGGAATGGAAGTGAAGAAAGATTCCGCAAAGCCCCAAAAAATGGTCATGGATGATAAACCTGTGCTGAAAATGGATGGGATGCCAATGCAAAGGAAAGACACTGCTAAAAAAAATGAGCACATCGATGGAATGAATATGGCCAATATGGAAATCCCGAGATCCGGGATGGAACCTAAAAAGACTATTCGCAACAATACGCCACCCCGCACGGTACGCTATGATTTGTACATAGCAGATACCCTGGTGAATTTTTCAGGAAAACTAAAACGGGCCATTGCTGTAAATGGACAGATCCCCATGCCGACATTGACCTTCACAGAAGGTGATACAGCGGAAATTTATGTACACAATGAATTAAATGAAGAAACATCACTCCACTGGCATGGGCTTTTCCTGCCCAATCAATACGATGGTGTACCCAATCTTACCCAAATGCCCATTAAACCACATACAACCCATTTATATAAATTCCCTATCATCCAGAATGGAACGCATTGGTATCACAGCCATACGGACTTGCAGGAACAGATTGGAATGTATGGGATGTTTATTATGAATAAGCGGGAAGAATGGAATATCCCTACTATCCCACTGATATTGAGTGAATGGATAGACATGAACCCAAAAGAAGTACACCGCAGCCTCCATGCAGCAACAGATTGGTTTGCTGTTCAAAAAGGCAGTACACAAAGTTATGCCGAAGCCATAAAACAAGGTCAGTTCAAAACAAAATTGACTAATGAATGGAAGCGAATGAACGCGATGGATTTAACTGATGTGTATTATGATAATTTTTTATTGAACGGGAAAAACCAGAATGAGCAGCCACAATTTAAGGCGGGTGATAAAGTAAGGTTGCGTATAGCCAATGGTGGGGCATCCGATTATTTTTGGTTATCCTAGGCAGGTGGAAAAATAACAGTAGTTGCTACTGATGGTAACGATGTTGAACCGGTGGAAGTAGACAGACTAATCATAGCTGTTTCAGAAACCTACGATGTAGTGGTCACAATTCCTGAAAACAAAAGTTATGAATTTTTAGTAACGCCGGAAGACCGCACTAAATATGCCTCCTTATGGCTGGGTAGTGGTGAAAAAGTAGCGGCTACAAAAATGAAACGGCCAAAATATTTTGCAGGCATGAAGATGATGAACGACATGATGGACATGAAGGGAAACCTGATTGAAATGGAAGGAATGGTAATGCAAAACCAGATCATGGACATGAATACAGTGATGTATCCTGAAATCACAGGAGAGGAAAAATCAAAAAAGGAAATAAAAAAGAAAGCAGCTTCAGATACGCTTTCCATGCAACTACCTAATAACAAAAGTATGCAGGGTATGAATATGGAAGCAGAAACAGCCGATATAGTTACCCTTAATTACACCATGCTGAAATCTCCCGTAAAAACATCACTGCCCAAAGATGCCCCTGTGAAAGAACTCAAATTCAATTTAACAGGTAACATGAACCGTTATGTTTGGAGCCTTGATAATAAAGTAGTTTCAGAATCAGATAAAATACTCATCAAAAAAGGGGAAAACATAAGGATCATTCTTTACAATAATAGCATGATGCGTCACCCGATGCACCTGCACGGACATGACTTTAGATTATTGAACGGCCAGGGAGAATATGCACCAATGAAAAACATCATTGACATTATGCCAATGGAGAAGGATACATTAGAGTTCAATGCCAATGTTTATGGTGACTGGTTCTTTCATTGCCATATTTTATACCACATGATGAGTGGTATGGGCAGGGTGTTTACTTACGAGAACCAACCCGATAACCCGGAGATCCCAAATCCCAAGCTTGCCCAACGCAAATTATTTGCCGATGACAGGAAATTCCATCTAATGGGTAGATTGGGTATAGAAAGCAATGGTAGTGATGGAGAAGCGATGATCGCAAATACAAGATGGAAAATCAATACACTATGGCATTTGGGATATCACGATATGCATGGATATGAAAGTGAAACTATGGTAGGCCGCTATTTAGGTCGGATGCAATGGTGGTTCCCCTATATAGGGTTTGATTACCATTATAAAATGGAAGGTGGGCCTAAGAATATATTTGGAAGTGAAGAGAATAATTGGTTTGGTCAGAAAAGTAATAAGAATGATCGAAAAACAGTAGTGGCCGGTATTGCTTATACCCTTCCCATGCTCTTTGTTGCCGATGCAAGAATCGATGGTGATGGAAAATTCCGATTCCAACTCGGCAGAGAAGATATACCAGTTTCCAGTCGTTTACGTTTTAATATGATGATCAATACCGATAAAGAATATATGGCAGGATTCCGGTACATAGCGACTAAATACATTTCTCTTTCCTCACATTACGACAGTGATATGGGATTGGGGGTTGGACTAACCTTAACCTATTAATCAATATTTATTTTATAAACAAAAAACCACGGAAATGAAACATTTAAAAATTTTACTGCTTTTAACCTTTGCGTTTATCGGATCATCAACGTACGCTCACGAAAAAACCGACACGATTAAAGTGAATGGTGGCAGTTGCCAAACCTGTAAACTGCAAATCGAAAAAACAGTAAAAGTTAGTGGCGTCACAAAAGTTGAATGGAATGTAAAAACAAAACTTTTGATAGTTACCTATAGTTCTCATGAAATAAGAAATATAGATATCCAAAAGAAACTTGCCGAAGCTGGATAAGATACTGAAAAGGAAATGGCTACTGATGAAGCTTATAACAAGCTGGAAGCATGTTGTAAATATCGAAAAAAATAAAAGTGGCGTATCGGGTGATTAGATTTGGGCATCCGTTACGCATTACTTAAGTGATTTATATTGTCAGTCTCCAGAGGATCATAAAATTGTTTATTTTATTTCCGTCATATTAACCGGTCTTCCATGCAAGGGAACTTAACACAAATAATACAGCAATACAAAACAGATAAGGAATCTGTTTATAACACCTGGTTTATCAATAATGAGGAAAGGTTAAAAGCATTTCGCTCTATCCGAAGGGGCGTAATGCAGGTTGTAGATGATATAAAGTGTCAGCGGTTCCCCAATGATTTCAAAGGATCTTCACTCGAATTTGTTCTTTCCTGTATTACAGAACAAAAGCAGGTTTTTGAAGGCGCCTCTCACCCATTTTATTGGAAACCTAAATTACGTATTCCAGATATCTATGAAAACGAGACTAATAAACAGGCTTTCGGACAGTTTCTTGAAAATTGCCTGAATGCAAAAACAGAGGAGCAAATTATCCGCCAGATAATTGTGCTCGATAATAAAAAAATTAAAGGACTGGGCCCCGCTGTCGCCAGTATTTTATACTTTCTGCACCCAACCATCATTCCTCCTTTTAATACTGCAATCATTAATGGGTTTAATTTCCTGTTTAAGGATAAAAAGAAATTGGGTAGCTGGAGTGAATATCTGAAACTAAGAGAAGTGCTGATAGATTCAAACAACCAGCATCGTGGGGATTTATCATCGGACTTAGGTGCGATTGCCGGTCTGCTTTTTGAAATAGGTACGCAGAAACTTGTTTTAGGAACAGATGAATATTTATCACAAATTGAAAGAAAGAAGATAGAAAAATTAATTGAAAAACGGCGAGAGACGGTTGAACAGGAAAAGGCAGAAGATAACTTACATACAGAAATGCAGTTCCATTTATTAAAAATAGGAAATGCATTAGGATACGACGTGATC
>NCHJ01000134.1:4091-12253 GCA_002256765.1 Bacteroidetes bacterium 24-39-8 | reverse complement strand
GCATTGGCCATTCTCCATGAGTTCCCTGAAAGTCAAGTAAGAAATGCACTAGAAGAATTGGTTCGTTATACTACAGATAGAAAATACTAATGCAGAAACGCTGGAACATACTAGATTCCAACAAAGAAAAAGTGGAGGCATTACAAAGCTCCCTTAAAATTAATAAAACCATTTGCCGAATTTTGGTACAAAGAGGTTTAGAAGACTTTGAAGCTTCTAAACATTTTTTTAGACCCCAATTATCTGATTTACATAGTCCTTGGTTAATGAAAGACATGGACAAGGCTGTAGAAAGAATCCTATTGGCTTTTGACCAATCAGAGAAGGTATTGGTGTTTGGTGATTATGACGTTGATGGCACAACGGCGGTAGCTTGTTTATACCAGTTTTTACTAGGTATTTATGGACAAGTGGATTATTATATTCCTCACCGATACAGAGAAGGTTATGGTGTAAGCAAAGCAGGAATAGACTTTGCACATGAGCAAGGCATGACTTTAATTATTTCACTAGACTGTGGCATTAAATCTATTGACTTAATTGCTTATGCCAAAACCTTGGGAATAGATTTTATTGTTTGCGACCATCACTTGCCTGACAAAGAACTCCCACCTGCTGTTGCCATTCTAAATGCCAAACAACCCAATTGCACTTATCCTTATAAAGAATTATGTGGTTGTGGGGTAGGTTTTAAATTAGCCAGTGCTCTGGCTGAGCGATTGGGTTTACCAAGCGAAACTTATTTGAAATACCTAGATTTGGTAGCTACTGCTATAGCAGCTGATATAGTACCTATGACAGGAGAAAATAGGGTACTCACTTTTTATGGTCTTCAAAAAATCAACGAGGATCCTTGCCCCGGCATCAAGGCTTTGAAAGATTTAGCTGGTGTGAAAAACAAGATGCTTATTACCAATGTAGTCTTTATGATTGCTCCTAGGGTAAACGCAGCAGGTAGAATGGATGACGCAAAAAAAGCGGTTCAGGTTTTTATAGAACAGGATTCCAAAAAAGCGGTAGAATATGCATCCTTACTACATTCCGACAATTCGGATAGAAAAGAAATGGATGCCAGCATTACCAAAGAAGCATTGGAACTAATTGGGCAAGACACCCATTTTTCCAAGAAAAAAACCACAGTAGTGTACCAGGAACACTGGCATAAAGGGGTGGTTGGTATTGTGGCAAGTAGGCTAATTGAAAAACATTATCGCCCAACTATTGTACTTACCAAAAGTGGAGACTATGCAGGAGGAAGTGCCAGAAGCGTAGCTGGATTTAATTTGTATGAAGCCATTCATGCTTGTAGAGAATGGCTAATTGGTTATGGGGGGCATTTTGCCGCTGCCGGCATGACCTTGCTTCCTGAAAACGTAAACGCATTTGCAGAAGCATTTGAAGCGGAAGTTTCAAGAACCATTCCAGATGCTTTATTGATTCCAGAAATCATTATTGATGCACCCGTGGAATTTTCAGAAATCACCCCAAGTTTCTACCAGATTTTACAACAAATGGAACCTTATGGCCCCGAGAATATGCGCCCCGTTTTTGTGGCCAGAAATGTAATGGAAACTGGTTTCTCAAAGATTCTACAAGAAGCCCATATAAAATTTGTGTTGAAACAAAAAAATATCAACTTCTCAGGAATTGGATTTAATATGGCAGATAAATTTCATTTACTCCAAATGCAAGAACCACTTGATCTTGTCTTTTGTGTTGAAGAAAACGAATGGAATAACACTACTAGCTTGCAATTACGCGTGATTGATATTATGTTAAGCAAAACAGCACCGTTACCATAAATACTATTAAAATCTTTCTATTTAGATAATAAAAAATGGTTGCCCTTTTAAAAGCAACCATTTTAAATAACACAACTAATAGATCCAATATTTTATTTTCCTGACTCCATCAACTCTACACTGCGATTGATGAAATTGGTTAGCTCTGCACCTTTTAATAATCCCTGACTCAATAATGCCAGGTCAGCCAAAGATCTAACTTGTTTTTCTTGAAGCGATTTGTCTTCCACTTTTAACAGGGTTTGATAAATGGGGTGATTGCCATTAATGGTTAATGTTACTTCATCTGGCATTTGTGCGTAGAATGCAGTCATACCACCACCAACGCCTGCCATATCTTTCATTCTGCGCATGAACTCTGGTCTAGTAGCCACCACTGGAGCCGAATCCTTACTCAATCCTTTTACTTCTGTTGTTACATGAAGTTCAGGAATCTGAATATTAAATAGTTCTTTCAAACTACCCTCTTCTTCCTTACTCAAAACAGAATCACTGGTTTCTTGCTTGTCAATTAGGTTATCAACAATATCAGCGTCTACACGAACAAAAATGGTATCCTGCCATTTCATTTCCATATTATTGATAAAGGCCGCATCTACCAAGGTTTCCATTTTAACTACACTATATCCTTTGTTAGTGGCAGCTTGAATATAAGCGTCTTGCTGAATAGGATTGGTGGTATAGAGAACCACTTGTTTACCTTCCTTGTTTTTTTGCAAGGTTTCAGTAGCCATTTTGTATTCTTCAATAGTATGGAACTTTCCTGTGGTATCTTCCATTACCAAGAACTTAGCTGCTTTATCTAAGAACTTGTCATCGGTCATCATACCGTATTTTACAAACAAACCAAGGCTGTCCCATTTCTGTTCGTACTCAGCGCGTTCCTTATTAAAGAGTTCTTCTAATTTGTCCGCAACTTTTTTGGTAATATGGGCATTGATTTTTTTCACATTGGGATCACCCTGTAAGTAGCTACGGCTTACGTTCAATGGAATATCTGGAGAATCAATCACACCTTGTAACAACATTAAAAATTCAGGTACAATATCTTTTACCTCATCCGTTACAAACACTTGGTTGCAATACAACTGGATTTTGTCTTTCTGAATCTCATAACTCTGCTTGATCTTTGGAAAATACAATACACCTGTTAAATTGAAGGGGTAGTCTACATTCAAATGAATCCAAAACAAAGGAGTCTCGTTGTAAGGATATAATTCTTTATAAAAATTTTCGTAATCTTCTTTAGTTAGTTCACTTGGCTTACGAACCCAGATAGGATTGGTATTGTTGATAGATCTTTCTTCAACTGCTGCTGGTGCTTCCTCTCCTTCTTTTACTTCAACCGCTTCTTTAACCTCGCCTACTTCAGTAAAATAAATAGGAATGGGTAAGAACTTACAAAAACGAGTTAAGATAGATTGGATTCTTGAAGCATCTAAAAACTCCTTGCTTTCTTCATTAATGTGCAAGACAATTTTAGTTCCTCGTTGGTTATAATCAACATCATATAATTCAAATTCAGGACTACCATCACAACTCCAATAAACACCACTACCCTCTTTATGACTCTTGGAATACAATTCTACCCTATCAGAAACCATAAATGCAGAATAGAATCCCAATCCAAAATGACCAATAATATTGGCATCCTTGTATTTTTCCATGAACTCTTCCGCACCGCTAAACGCCACTTGGTTGATGTATTTGTCCACCTCTTCGCCAGTCATCCCTACACCACGGTCCGTGATGGTCAATGTCTTTTCTTTCACATCTAATGCTACGTCAATCCGTAGATCGCCTAAATCGCCTTTGGCTTCGCCAATAGAAGAAAGGGTTTTGATTTTCTGGCTAGCATCTACCGCATTGCTCACCAGCTCTCGCAAGAAAATCTCGTGATCACTGTACAAGAATTTCTTAATGATGGGGAAAATATTCTCCGTCTGTACACGTATCTGTCCTTTTTGCATAGTATCAGTTTTGCTAACACTGTTCAAAGACAGTACCAAAGCCAAGTTTGCTGACAGGATGACAAGTAAAGCTCTTTTTATAGACAGATTACCTAATTTTTTGACAGAAATCGCCCAAAATCAACTCATTATGACTCTATTTACAACGGGGCAATAGCATTCTTATATCTCCAGTATCCCGGATAATCAATTGCTTAGTTGAACCAAAAACAGAATAAATCCCCTTGAGTGTTCCCATCATAGAAGGGGTTTTAATAGCAGCAAAGTTGGCATAACCGCTGGTTCTGAGAATGATATTATTCCCATTACAGTCATGAATGGTACGGTTCAAAGACGCTTTGTTCTTGGCATCTGCATAGGTTTTTCCGGTGTCTGCCACCACAAAAGCCACCTGGTTTAATTGCACTAATTGGCTTTGATAATTGTTTCCCAATTCTGTGATCTTGACCAATTGGGCTTGGGGTTCTGATGCTACTGGCCCTTTAATAATAAATTGATCAAAAAGTGTTTGAGGTATAGGAAACAAACTAGGATAAGCTGGATCTGAGAGGTCAACTCCTGCCCCTAGTTGAATGAGTTTGCCATAATCACCCAACCAGAGACCCTTTAAACGAATAGCTATTTTCATTCCAACTGGATAATTGGCATTGAGTTTTATACCGTCTAACCTTACCGTTATTCCTCCTGAATTATCTTGCAATACTATTGACTTGTAAAAATTATCAGTGCGATCATTGGCTACCACTACTCCAGCAATTGTATTGGGCTTTTGCCATTGTTCAAACTTTCCCATAACGTGTTTTGAAACAAGATCTTTGATGGTCAAATCTGGAGCAAACGCTTCTGTTATCAAGCTAGGTGGAATATCATAGCTGGGTTCACAACAAAGATTCAAGAACAAAATGGCCAAAACAACAAAGCCATATTGATTGGATTGATTTTTCATAAAAATGAGGTTAATTAAAAATGATAATTGATAGAACATGTCATGTTCAAGCCTTGTCCAAAAAAATATTTTGGTGCAAATTTTTCAGGGTCCCGATTGTCAAAATCAAAACGCAATTGTTCTGCGGCACTTATAATGAGATTCTGTTTATTAAGTAGGTTATTAATACTCATACTTAGGTCCCAATAGCCAGCACCATTTTCTTTGGAATAGAACCTTTTACTTATGTAGAGATTTAAGATAGTTTGCGCAGGCAGCCTTTCTTGCAAAAGAAGTTTTTGCCCTTTTTCAGAATTGGGATCTACCGGATAAATTGCTTCAACCGTTCTTCTAATGGGATTCCATATCATCCATTGTCTGTCAAAAAAATTGGCATTAAAAGACCAAAACCAATTAGCTGAATTACGATGATTGAATCCTAATGAAATGGCTTGTTGTGGGGCTCCCCCTATTGGATGTTGCTTAGCATAAATGGCCACTTGATTCAATTCCGTAGCTGTATTATCTACGGTAATGCTAGCATACTGCCTAGTGTTATATACAAAACCACCCAAATGGATTCCTCCTTGAAAATGCCATTGCCCTATTAATTTGGCATCAATACCCCATTCCAAACCCATATGCCTTTCACCTATTCCACTAATGGCATAATTTACAAAACTATTATACGCATCATGGTAAAAGCTCAGAACATCCATGGCATTGCGCATTTGAATCCAATACAAAGACAACCTTGATTTTAATACAGCAGATTGTACCAAATAGCCCAACTCAGTGCTAATGGTTTGTTGGGGACTTATTAAGGGTTGAAGATGATTTCTTGTTCTAGGTGATATAAATACATTGTCTGCCTGAGGTGCTGTAGTCTGAAGGGCTGTAGCCAAATACAATCTAGCCCTTCCATTTAAAACCCGGTTCATTGAAAACCTAATTCCTTTATTTAGAAAAAACTGCTTTTGGGACATACCCATGGATTCCTTTGGAAATAATCCATTGGCCACCATACCCAATCTCCAAAAACCAGTGGGTGATAATTCCGTAGAGAAAGACCATCCCCAATTTCCTCTTTGTTGCGTTGACTGAAACCAAAGACTAGCTTTATGATAGAGCATAGCATAATCATAACCAAAACGATCTCCCTTATATAGAATTCTATTGGGCTCTTGAAGATTGAATTGAATGGCTTGAGGGTCATTAGGTATTTCAGATTCCGCAAATTGATTCCAATTCACATAAAAAGCAGCACCTAGTAAATCATCTACGGATTTATAATAATGGCTTTTTTGTAATTGAACACTGATCCCTGTGCTAAAAAAGACCGACTCTTTTAACAAACCATGATAAGTAGCTGCAAACTGAATTCTTTGAATATCTTGATGTCTGTTTTCTACAATATAGCGGGCCCTTTTTCCACTAACGGTATTCCCAAGAAGCCCATTGGCATTGAATACTTGATCAAAATTGTTTTCATTAATCTGATAAAAACGATGCAAATTTAATTGTCTTAGTTCAATATTGTTTTGCATTTCCTTTATTTCAGCTTCCTGAATAGCTGGATCTGTCTGATAGCTTGGTAAATACCTATAATAATCCGGTCTTGGATCAGGTGCATGATACCAATCCAATCCTGTTCCATTTCTATACCCAATGGAAAGGGCCAAAGATGTTTGTAAAAAAGATTGATTTGAAAATCTATGCTCGTCTGTAAGCATTAGGGTAGGCAAAAATTGTTTGGTTTGATTGGCATTACGTTGTAACCCATTTTGGTATCCCCATGCAGGATTATATGATTGGTCTTCCAAAATATCAATAGATTCCTTTAATACAGCAGCCTGTCTATCTGATTGTAAAAAGGCTCCAAAAATTGCCAGTGAAACAATATGGGCTGAACCATTTTTTTTATCAATCCCTAGATAAAAACTGCTTCCTTGATTTTGAACACCTGGTAACATAGGTGTTCTACTAGTTCTTGCTGCCATGGCTAATCCCCAACTCCAACCTTTCAAAGACATACCACTATGCATTCCAATAAAGATTCTATGAGTAGAACCCCTATTTCCAAAACCATAGCCAAGATTCACACCAGGCTTTTGCTTAAAGGGCCGAATATCTATATTAGAACTAGTTCCTACTAGGCTAATACCAGCATCAGATTGTTGGTATACGGTACCAGTTTCTCCCACCCTGAATATGGGATTCAAACCATTCCAACTACTCCAAAGACCTGCGCCATTGGCAAGGTCTACCATGGGCATTCCATTAATCATTAAGTTATTGACAGAATTACCCAAACCCCTTGCTGCTATTCTCATGGCAGAGAATTGAAAACCAGTGATAGCCGTATAAGGATCCCTAGAAGCTTGTAATATGGGAGGCGTATTTTCAAGGGATTCTTTAAGCTCGTTTTCATTAACCATGGGAATTGTACTGGATTCCAAATCTGTGTACAATCTACTGTTTAGATATACAGAATCTTTGATGGTTTTTCTTTGAAGTAATATTGCTGAAGGTTTTGTCTGTGCCAACAATATGATGGGTAAACAAATAATTAACATAGAGCAGAAAAGGTTTTTCATAGATTGGATTTAAATGAATCTTTCAACAAAATAGTTGGGAGAAGACTAAAATGCTAGAAACTAAAATCATTTAAGACTACAGAGTTCTATTCTCTAAAAAGCCTTGATAGTTTAGTAGAAAAAAAATGAAACGATTCTTCATTTGCTGGTTTCTCTTGATAATACAAACACAGTTATTAGCACAAAGCAATAAAGGGCTTTCAAAAATTGCAGTTCTGAGTTTTTATAATTTGGAAAACTTTTTTGACACCCAAGACAATAGCTTGATAGATGATAATGAGTTTACTAGGGCAGGAGCCAAACACTACCATCATGGAATATACCAAGATAAAATTTTGCACCTTGCTACTGTGATTAAAGGAATTGGGGAACAGTTTACCAAGGATGGTTCTGCCTTATTGGGTGTGGTTGAAATTGAAAATGACACCGTTTTACTAGACTTAGTGAATCATCCATTATTGAGAAACAGAAACTACCAAATTGTACATTATAATTCCAAAGACAAAAGGGGAATTGACGTAGCATTACTTTACAATCCAAAATATTTCAAACCCATTCATTCAGCTACTATTCATGTGAATCTGCCTTCTAGTACTGGAATAAAATATGAAACCAGAGATATTTTAATGGTCAAGGGTTTACTTGATGGCGATACCATTCACTTATTTGTAAACCATTGGCCAAGTAAAAGAGGTGGAGAAGATAAGACCACGGCTTCTAGGAATGCAGCTGCCTCTGCCTGTAGAAAAGTAATTGATAATATCTTCTATTCTAACCCAAATGCCAAAATCATTGTGATGGGTGACTTTAATGATAACCCAGATAGCTACAGTATTTCTAAAGTCTTAAAATCTTCGGGCAATCCACA
>NCHJ01000134.1:0-4034 GCA_002256765.1 Bacteroidetes bacterium 24-39-8 | reverse complement strand
GTCTTATACAATCCTTGGTTATCCATTTTAAAGCAAGGCCGGGGAACGCTTGCCCATCAGGATATTTGGTCTTTGTTTGATCAAGTATTGCTTTCTCGGGTTTGGTTAGATCAATCAGCACCTGGCTTTTATTTCAAATTTGCTCAAATTCACCAAACAAATGCCATGGTAGAAAATAGTGGTAGATACCGAGGTTATCCCATGCGAACCTGGGATGGGAACAATTATCGGGGGGGATTTAGCGATCATTTTCCTAGTTATATTGTGGTTCTAAAACCTGTAAATCACTAAACTAGCCCCTAGAAACAGCTATTTTGAACTATTTTTATGCTGAAACGCGCTATTTCTAGGAGTTTTTTGGTAACAGACTTTCATTTTACACTGCTTTCCCTTACCTTTGCAGCCCCAAATCAGTTTTGGCTGATTCGTCTCGAATACGGGATGTCCACTGGGAGAAACCAATTTATAACCTAAAAAATTTGTAAATGAACAATTACGAATTGATGGTGATTTTCACTCCGGTTCTGTCTGAAGAAGACTTTAAGGCTGCACAAAAGAAATACGCAGACCTGATTGCTGAACTGGGTGGTGCAACTGTGCACAGTAACCCATGGGGTTTAAAATCACTGGCTTACCCAATCCAGAAAAAAACAACCGGTATTTACTGGGTGTTAGAATTCCAAGGTCCTTCAGAAATCAACGAAAAACTGAAGATCCAAATGTTGCGTGATGAGCAAATCATGCGCCACATGATCACACGTCTCGATAAATACGCCGTCGAGTACAACTATGTGAAAAGGAATGGCGGATTTGCAATGCAAGATAAAATTGAGGCTTAATCATGGCAAAGAACGAAATCAAATACCTGACCGCCATCAAACAGGAGAAGCCAAAGAAAAAATTCTGTCGCTTCAAGAAATATGGCATTAAATACGTTGACTATAAGGATATTGACTTCCTGAAGAAATTCATCAATGAACAAGGTAAATTGTTGCCTCGTCGTTTGAGCGGAAACTCTCTGAAATATCAGCGTAAGGTTCAAGACGCGGTTAAAAAGGCCCGTCAAATGGGAATGTTGCCTTATGTAACTGACCTGTTGAAATAATACCATTCATTAGTCACCTTCCCTAACCCCGCTAACGCGAGAGACAGTTGAAAAACTGGGAACAGGGGAACTAAACAACAAACATGCAAGTAATTTTAATTCAAGACGTAGACAATCTAGGCGGTAGGAATGAACTAGTAACTGTGAAAAATGGTTATGCTCGTAACTTCCTGATTCCTGGAAAACTGGCTGTTGAAGCCAATCCTTCTAATTTGAAACAATTAGAAGAGCGCTTAAAAGTAAAAGGCAAGAAAGAAGCTGCTATGTTGGCTGAAATCAACAAAGTAATTGACGTTCTGAAATCATCTCCTGTTAAAATCGGTGCTAAAACCGGTACTAGCGGTAAGATCTTTGGTAGCGTTACTTCATTGCAAATAACTAGGGCTATCCGTGACCAGAAAGGTTATGAGATTGACCGTAAGCGTATCAGCATTGTAGACGAGGTTAAAGAATTAGGTGCTTACAAAGCGTCTATTGACTTTGGCAACGGCCAATTGGTTGAGATTGACTTTGAAGTAGTAGCTGAATAAGCTTGATACTCATATAACTAAAAAAGCCTGTTCATTTTGGACGGGCTTTTTTAATGCCCCTACCCCAAATGTTCATAACTAATTCTATGACAATCATAGAATTGGCTAAAACAGCAGCATATACGCTTAAATACATTTTTTGAAAAAAACAAAAAATGTTGAAAAAAAAATTGGAATATCGGAAAAAACAATAACTTCGGATGTTCAATGGCAGTTCTACTGTTTCTCAGAAGGTTTTTTACGTAAATGCTTCCGGGTTCTTGGTTACTGTTTTACCATTGAATTTTTGATCACTTAATTTTTCAAAGAACATGAACATTTACGTTGGAAATCTTAACTGGAACATGACCAGTGAAGACCTGCAGGCCCTTTTCACACCATTTGGTGAAGTAACCAGTGCCAAAATCGTTACAGACAAGTTTAACAATGATCGCAGCAAAGGCTTTGGCTTTGTTGAAATGGCAGATGATGAAGCTGCTCGCGCAGCTATCGCCGGTCTACATGACACAGATAACCTGGGTCGTAAGATTGTTGTAAACGAATCTACCCCTCGTCCAGAAGGCGAAAGAGGCGGCTTCAAGAAGAAGAGCTTTGGTGGTGGTAATGGTGGAAGCCGCGGTGGATACGGTGGCGGAAGCGGTGGTGGAAGTCGCGGTGGAAGCGGTGGCGGTTATAACCGTGATCGTGGTACTGGCGGCGGAAACGGCGGCGGTGGATACAATAGGTATTAATCCTACTACACTACAGACATTCAAGTCCAACGAAAGTTGGACTTTTTTTATGCCCTAACTAAGGGAAGACTTACAATAAATTCTGTTCCCTCTCCCAACTTGCTTAGCACCTGAATAGTACCCCCATGCTGTTCCGCAATTTGTTTAGAGATAGAAAGACCTAAGCCATAGCTAATCTCATTAGAGGTTCCCTTACGTTTAGCTTTTGTAAAGGGATCAAAAATAAAAGGCAGGTTTTTGTCTGAGATACCAATACCATCATCTTTTACTGATACCACAAAATATTGACCCTTTTTAGCTATAGAAACAATGATCTGGCCAGATTCATGACTAAATTTTACGGCATTATTCACCAGATTGGTAAACAATCTTTGCATCTTTAAATGCTCCATTAAAACCTGGCAATTTTCCTCTGTTTTGATGAATTCAAAACCAATATTTTTATCAACAGATTTGATCTGAGCCATTAAAACTACTTCTTCTAATAATTTCTTTAAATCAATTAATTCTAGATTTTCGGGCTTACTCATCAATTCATTTGATTGAAGTAATTCATTTACCAGAGAATTGGAGTTTTGACTTGAAGATTCTATAAAGTCAATCCATTTTAATTGATCAGGACTAAGGTTTCCTTGTTGACGCATGATCCTAGTAATACCTATAACATTGGTCAATGGACTTCTTAAGTCATGTGCCAAAGCATACATGATCCTTTCTTTTGCATCATTAGATTTTGAAACCTCCTCTAAAGCTCCTTGTAGTTTAAGTTGGCTTTTGAGGTAAATATTTTTAAAATATAATAAGGAAATACTTGTCAATATTAAAGGAATAAAAACTTGTGCTACCCTATAGCCAATTTGATTTGCAGGTATTTCATTCAACAAAAAGTCTAAATATCTACAGTAAGTAAACCCAATTGTAAGTAGAATAGTAAATAGTATATATTTCCAATTATTGTCAAAAATTACAGCACCAGCCACCATCATTACAAGTATTCGGTATTCAGAACCATTTCTTGAATAAATTGCTACCGATAAAGCAATAATAGATAGTACTACAAGAATCCATGATCTTAGATATCGTAATTTATGATGATATCCAATCCAAATTGTAAATCCAAAAATGCAAAACTGAATGCTATTGACGATGGCCAATTGGTATTTGCTATTTATAATATTGATCCCTAAGGTTATAATGATAAAAGGAATAACCAATATTGTAAATAGGTTAAACATCCTTTGCTTGTGTATTTCTACCAGATCTTCGGAATCTGCAATTCCAAAGTCTAGTAACTTCTTAAGCATGTCCATAAGTTTGGAGTCCATTGGGTGACAGGGGGTAAGCAAATCTAATCATTCCTCATTTAGTACAGGATTAATTATAAAGCATTTAATAAAACAAATAACCCAAAACCTATTTCAAATTCAAGTAATTCCACTTTCCTTTAGACTCTCATTACTTCCCTTTTCCCTTCCTTTTATTCCCTCTCTTCACTCTTATCTCTTCACTTTTCACTTCCTTTTCCCTCTCTTCACTTTTATCTTTTCACTCTTCACTTTCTTCATGGATGGGCAAAAAAAAACCTCGATCAATAAAGATCGAGGTTCAATAAATATGGCAGCTACCTACTCTCCCGGCTTAACGCGAGTACCATCGGCCATGAGGGAC
>NCHJ01000133.1 GCA_002256765.1 Bacteroidetes bacterium 24-39-8 | reverse complement strand
ACAATATGATGAATTTGGAATTGCTGTTTTGGGCTACCAAATATTCAGGAGATAGTAGTTTTTACAAAATTGCTGTTACACATGCCAATACCACTATGAAGAACCATTATCGTAATGATTTTAGTTCATTCCATGTAATTGACTATAATCCAGACAATGGAACTGTTCATGAAAAGAAAACAGCTCAGGGCTACGCCGATGCTTCTGCTTGGGCCAGGGGTCAAGCTTGGGGGCTTTATGGATATACAGTTATGTATAGAGCTACTAAAGACAAAAAATACCTAATTCAAGCAAACAAAATTGCGCATTTTATCATTGACCACCCAAGACTTCCTGCAGACAAAATTCCTTATTGGGACTTTGACACACCAGATATTCCAGCAACTTACAGAGATGCTTCCGCAGGATCTATTGCCGCATCTGCTTTGTTAGAATTAAGCAAATATGCTGATCAAAAAAATAGTACTATCTATTTTAAAACTGCAGAAAAAATATTGAGTGCTTTGTCCTCTCCT
The DNA here is from genome assembly GCA_002256765.1 of Bacteroidetes bacterium 24-39-8. Taxonomy (GTDB): domain Bacteria; phylum Bacteroidota; class Bacteroidia; order Chitinophagales; family Chitinophagaceae; genus Sediminibacterium. The sequence continues at coordinate 7,710 of NCHJ01000133.1, read as the reverse complement.
ACTTACACTGCAAAACCAAATGAAAATGGCGGTTTTATTCTAAAACATAGTGTGGGGCACTGGCCAGCATTTACAGAAGTAGATGTTCCTTTAACCTATGCAGACTATTATTATATTGAAGCAATGCTTAGGTATAAAGCCATGGGAAAGAAATAGTAGCTGAAATAAAAATAGGAACATGGCCAGGTGTATATTTTTATTATTGTTTTTACCAATTATAGTAAAATCATATAGTCAGACAAACAGCAATAAAATGCCTCAAAAAATGGATTTATACCTGCTGATTGGCCAATCCAATATGGCTGGAAGAGGTTTAATTGATGTAGAAAATGCCCAGAAAGGAAGTCCGGATCTTTGGATGATGTCAAAGACTGGTGAATGGATGCCTGCCAAACATCCTTTACATTTTGATAAGCCAAAATTAGTAGGCGCTGGTCCAGGACTTGCATTTGGAATAGAAATGCTTTTACATAATCATCAACCAATAGGATTAATTCCTTGTGCAGTTGGGGGAACATCAATCAATAGTTGGCAACCAGGGGGCTATGATTCGGCTACCAAAACACATCCTTTTGATGATGCTTTAGTACGCCTTCAAAAAGGTTTGGAATCGGGAGAATTAAAAGGGATTATTTGGCATCAAGGAGAAGCAGATAGCCCTGAAGATAAAAGAAAAGATTATCTGGAAAAACTAGCTGTCTTAATTGAACGCTGGCGGAGTTTGGTTCATAACCCCAAATTACCTTTTGTGGCTGGAGAAATTGGCCATTTTAATGAGGTGCACAAAGCATTTAATAAAGCATTAGATGCGCTACCTACCAAAGTTAAAAACACAGCAATAGCATCTGCAATTGACTTAATGGATAAAGGGGATCACTTACATTTTGACGCAGGTTCTGCAAATGAATTGGGAAAAAGGTACGCTACTAAAATGCTAGAATTGCAAAAACATTTTTAAAATTAACTAATGAAACCTTTGATAGCAATGGAACAAACCTGGAGATGGTTTGGCCCAAATGATCCTGTTAGTTTGCAAGACATAAAACAAACAGGTGCTACAGGTATTGTCTCTGCCTTACACCATGTTCCTCATGGAGCAATTTGGGAATTAAATGAACTACTTGAAAGAAAAGCCATCATTGAAAAAATGGGTTTAACATGGTCTGTAGTAGAAAGTATTACGGTGCATGAATCAATCAAAACCAGAACTGGCAATTACAAAGACTATATAGAAAAATACAAAACCTCTATTAGAAACGTTGCAAAGTGTGGAATCCCTATTATTACCTATAATTTCATGCCTGTCAATGACTGGACACGTACATCTCTGAACTATCCTATGACTGATGGATCATTGGCCTTATATTTTGATTGGATAGATCTGGCAGTTTTTGATATCTATATTTTAAAAAGGCCCCGTGCAGAGACTAGTTACCCTGAAAAAACAGTTTTGGCTGCAGAGCAGCTATTTAAAACTTATAGTCAAGAACAATTAGACGCCATTGCAAGTGTGGTGATGTTTGGCATTCCTGGTGAAGCCAGAACAACCACTACTATGATGCTAGAAAAACTAGCTACCTATACTCATATAGACCATGCTGCTTTACAAGAGAATCTTTGCCATTTTCTTTCTGAGATTAGTCCTGTTGCAGAAGAATGTGGTGTAAAATTGGCTATTCATCCTGATGACCCTCCCTTCCCTATTCTAGGCCTTCCTAGAATTATGAGTAATCTGGAAGACATGGAACATATTCTACAAAAAGTGCAAAATCCAGCTAATGGCATTTGTTTTTGCACGGGTTCATTAGGTGCGTCAGAAAAAAATAATCTACCAGCAATGGTAAAAGCGTTGGGCAATCGCATACACTTTGTGCATTTACGCAATACCAAAAGAGATCAAGATGGTAATTTCTTTGAAGCGGATCATTTAGGTGGCGATTCAGATATGTACGCTGTTGTCAAAGAAATTCTAAAAATCCAACAAGAATATCAGGTATCTCTCCCCTTTAGACCGGACCATGGACACCAGATGCTGGATGACTTGAAAAAGGTTACCAACCCAGGCTATTCTGCCATTGGGCGATTGAGGGGATTGGCAGAATTGCGAGGGTTAGAACTGGGAATTTTGCGCTCCTTAGAAGAACAGCTATAGCTTTATTTTCAGGTTATTTCCGAAAACAACACCTGACAGATATCGAAATTTATATAGCAATATTTTCGTAGATTGTAGGCTTTAAAACTATTGCTCTACTATGTCTAAAGTCAACTTAAAAGACCTTGCCAAAGAACTGAAAGTGTCTGTTTCCACCGTTTCAAAAGCTTTGAAAAGTAGTCACGAAATAAGCGCCGAAACCAAAAAAAGGGTTTTGGAATTGGCACAGAAAATGGGCTATAATCCCAATCCCTATGCGGGATTTCTGAGACACCATAAGAGTAAGACAATTGCCATTATTGCACCAGAATTGACCAATAATTTCTTTATACAAGCCATCAGCGGTGCTGAATCAGTGGCACAGGAAAAGGACTACCATTTGCTCATTTATATCACCAATGATGACTATCAAAAAGAAGAAAGCATTGTCAAACACTTACAAAATGGTAGAGTAGATGGTGTAATTATTTCCTTAGCCAGTACTACCAAGGGCTATCAACACCTAAACGATTTAATACATACGGGTATTCCCATAGTATTCTTTGATAGAATCTGTCATGAAATTGAAACAGCTAAAATTACCACGGATGATTTTGTTAGTGGTTTTAATGCAACCAACCATTTAATTGAAAACGGTTGTAGAGATATTGCTTATCTCTCTATTTCTGAAAATTTATCTATTGACAACAAACGCAAACAAGGATATTTAGAAGCTTTAATGAAACATGATATTCCATTTGACCCTAGTAGAATAGTACAATGTAATACGGACGAAAAATCCAATTTCAAAAAAATCAAACAGCTGTTACAACAAGAAAAAAGACCCGACGGTGTATTTGCATCTATTGAAAAATTGGCTTTGAATACTTATTATGCTTGTAGAGATTTAAACCTAAACATTCCAAAAGATGTTAAGGTCATTTGTTTTGCCAACCTTAGAACAGCCCCCTTATTAAACCCTTCTCTCACAACTATTACCCAACCTGCATTTGAAATGGGTAAACAGGCAGCAACCATTCTTTTTAAAAATTTGGATAAAAAAAGAACCTTGATCAGCAATGAAAATATTGTACTAAAATCTGAATTGATTCAAAGAGAATCTACTCATGTAAATTAGAATTCATATATACTTTCATTCTGCCAAAATTTAAAGATTTGTAGATTTCTTGCGGATTCTCATACTGTTGCAAATATTTTAAAAAATCAAATACAATCCTTTTCAAACCGTCCTGTACTGTTAGGCTCAATCAATGCTAGAACATTTATTTTTCGCAGTTTAAACATTAAAAAATATTTCCATAAAACTGACATTAGTCATTTTTATAAAGGTCTAAAAGGGTGAAACTTTGATCAGAAAAAATATCATTTTAGAACCATAAATTTTTTAAGCATGAACAGTGAACAAAAACCCCAAAGCAATGAACCAAGCAGCGTCTTACCAGAATTAAAAGCTTGGGTAAATAATATTGCCGGTCAATGCAATGCCAAAAACATCCACTGGTGTGATGGATCAAAACAGGAATATGATGGCTTGTGTGAACTACTTGTCAGAAAGGGTACTTTCCAAAAACTGAACCCAGAAAAAAGACCAAATTCTTATGCTTGTTTTTCAGACCCAAGTGATGTTGCTAGAGTAGAAGACAAAACCTTTATTTGTAGCCGTTTAAAAGACGATGCTGGCCCTACCAATAACTGGATGGAGCCAAAAGCTATGAAGCAAATTCTAAATTCTCTCATGGAAGATGCAATGCTTGGAAGAACATTATATGTAATTCCATTTTGCATGGGTCCAGTTGGATCTCCTTTTTCAAGATATGGGGTACAATTAACCGATTCTGAATATGTAGTAGTCAATATGTATATCATGACCAGAATGGGTGAGAAAATTTACCCTTTTATTAAAAGAGGCGAATATGTAAAATGCATCCACACAGTAGGTGCACCATTGAATTCAGATCAGGGTGATGCTAAATGGCCTAATAACCCAACCACTAAATACATTTCTCATTTTCCAGAAGAAAGACTGATTATTTCATATGGTAGTGGATACGGTGGCAATGCCTTGATGGGCAAGAAATGTTTTGCACTAAGAATTGCTTCTGTCATGGGCAAGGAAGAAGGATGGCTAGCAGAACACATGCTTATTCTGGGTGTGGAATCTCCAAGCAAACAAAAAACTTATATCGCGGCAGCATTTCCTAGTGCCTGTGGAAAAACCAATTTCTCTATGATGATTCCTTCTAAAGGAGTAGATGATTGGAAAGTAACTACTGTTGGTGATGATATTGCTTGGATTCACAAAGGAGAAAATGGACATCTATATGCCATAAACCCAGAGGCCGGCTATTTTGGAGTTGCTCCAGGAACTAACTACCATACCAACCCCAATGCCATGGAAAGTATTAAGGCAAATACCATCTTTACCAATGTGGCCATTACAGCCGATAAAGATGTTTGGTGGGAAGGTATGACCAAAGAAGTTCCGGATGGGTTAACTGATTGGCATGGTCAACCATACGATAAAGCAAGTGGCAAACCCGCGGCACATGCCAATAGCCGATTTACTGCACCAGCATATCAAAACCCTGCCATTGATTCAGAATGGGATAATCAACAAGGCGTACCTGTAGAAGCATTTGTTTTTGGTGGAAGAAGAAGTACTGCAGTTCCTTTAGTTTGTCAATCATTTAATTGGAATTTTGGGGTATACACTGCAGCTACCATGGGTAGCGAAACAACTGCTGCTGCTTTTGGTGAAATTGGAAAAGTGAGGAGAGATCCCTTTGCCATGCTTCCTTTTATGGGATATCATATGGGCGACTATGTGAATCACTGGTTACAATTTGGCAGAGACTTACCCAATGCCCCAAGAATCTTTAGTGTGAACTGGTTTAGAAAAGATGAAAATGGCAAATTCCTTTGGCCAGGATTTGGTGAGAACATGCGCGTTTTAAAATGGATTGTCCAAAGAGTGCACGGCAATGCAGGTGCCGTTGAATCTCCCATTGGTTGGATGCCTAGGTATGAAGACATGGACTGGACAGGTATAGAAGGTTTTTCAAAAGAAGATTTTGCCAAAATCATGACTGTAGATCGTGAGCCATGGAAACAAGAATTAATGGGGCATGAGGAACTATTTGCCAAATTATATGACAAACTACCTAAAGAGTTCTATTTTATGCGTGAGTTATTATTAAGCGCTTTATGGAGATCTCCAGAACATTGGCAACTGGAACCGGAACATATTTGATTCCAAAAAGGAACGGTGGATGACGCCGTTCCTTTTTTTATCTCTTAAATTTGTGTGATATGAACTGGTTTACTGCATTATTTACCGAACAATCTGTGGCTCAAGCAGCCATCATCTATGCCTTAGTTATTGCATTGGGGATTCTAATGGGCAAATTTAAAATTTTTGGAATTTCATTTGGGATTACCTGGGTATTGTTTATTGGTTTAATTGCTTCTTATTTAGGAATAAGCGTTAATAAAGAAACCGAGCATTTTTTAAAAGAATTTGGACTTATCATTTTTGTTTATGCAATTGGGCTTCAGGTTGGACCCGGCTTTTTTGCTTCACTCAAAAAAACAGCTTTAGCAAATAATGCCATTGCAGCAACTGTTGTATTGCTAGGTGTTATGATTACCATTTTGTTTTTCTACCTATCCAATAACCATATTGCAATTATGGCTGGTGTAATGAGTGGCGCCGTAACCAATACCCCTGGACTTGCAGCTGCACAGGCTGCTGTAAAAGACCTTCATATTAATGGAGTAGACAATGGAACAATTACCCTAGCTTATGCAGTTGCTTATCCATTTGCAGTGGTTGGAATTATACTTTCATTAGTGATCTTGAAAAAGATACTTGGAATAGATATTGAAAAGGAAAAAGAATTACATAGGAAATTAAACTTTATTCAGTCCAATAGACCCATCAATGTTCATATTAAATTAGAGAACAAACAATTGATTGGTCAGCCATTAAGGAATATTTTTAAAATGCTGAATGAGCCAGTGATTATTTCTAGAATGTTACACCATGGCCAAGTAATAACTCCTACTCCTGACCTTTTATTGGCAGAAGATGATGTAATGCAATTTGTAGCCACCAAGAAATTAATGGAAAAAGTGAAACTCTTGGTTGGATCTGAAATTGATATGAACCTTAGAACTATTCCAACTAGCAACCTGATATCTAGATTTATTGTTGTCACCAGAAAAGAAGTAACTCATAAACGTTTAGGGAATATCATGGAATTACAACATGAAGCCCTCACAATTTCAAGAATTAAACGTGCTGGTATAGAAATGGTTGCCCATGGTAATGTATTACTTCAATTAGGAGATACTATTACTGTTGTGGGAACTGAAGACAGTGTCAACGAATTTACCAACTTGGTAGGCAATTCATTAAAAAGACTAGAAGCACCAGATTTAGGACCCATTTTTATTGGAATAGTATTTGGGATTATATTAGGTAGTATTCCTTTTCATATTCCCAATATTCCAGTTTCTGTAAAAATTGGTATGGCTGGTGGTCCCTTAATTGTGGCTTTGTTCTTAAGTAGATTTGGAAATTCTTTATATCTAAATAATTATACCACTAATAGTGCCAACCTCATGATTAGGGAATTGGGGATTGCCCTATTCTTAGCCAGTGTGGGATTAAGTAGTGGGCATAATTTAGCCGGAGCTTTTGTAGATGGCAGCGGATATAGATGGATTGGAATGGGCATTATTATAACCATGATTCCATTATTACTAGTAGGATTATTTGCAAAGAAGTTCTTGAAGAAAACTTATTTTGAAATTTGTGGACTCTTAGCTGGTGCTTGTACTGATCCTCCTGCATTAGCTTTTGCACTTAAGATGGCAGGAAATGATATTCCCTCAGCTACTTATGCAACGGTATATCCATTAACCATGATTCTGAGAATATTAGCCGCACAACTGTTGATTTTGTTTTTTGCTTGAGGGTTTATAAAATTAATTCCATGAAAACCTTGTACAAGGTAGTATTGCGTTTTTTACTGCCCTTCATTCTATTTCATTTTTGTCCTTTTGAAAATTTTGCACAAACAAAATCTGTGAATAATATTTCACAAAGTTGGACCAGCTTGAATACTATCATCAGATTAAACAACCATTGGGGTATAATAGCCGATGCACATATAAGAAGAACCAACTTTATAGCTGATCCCAACTTTTATTTTCTTAGAACTGGCGTACAATTTTGGGTGAATGATCATTTTAGTCTTACCGCTGGTATTGGGAAAATGTGGGTAGCTCCTTCTACTCCCAATTGGCAACATTTTGCTGTGGAAAATAGAATCTATCAACAAGCATTATTGACTAGTAAATTAGGTAAAGTAGGTATGTTACAAAGAATCAGAAATGAGCAAAGATGGATAGAAAAAATTGCTGACGACAAATTTACTGGAGAATATAAATTTAGCAATCGGATTCGCTATTTATTAGCATTTAATATTCCCGTTTTTAAAAATCCTCGCTACCCCTCCCTATCCATATCCGATGAATTGATGATTCAATTTGGC
>NCHJ01000132.1 GCA_002256765.1 Bacteroidetes bacterium 24-39-8 | reverse complement strand
CTTGCTTAGGTCTATTATCTTGGAATGCGCTTTGGAAGAGGATTATAAGTGGATGCATCCCTGCTACTCTACCAATGGAAACAATGTGGTGCTAATTCATTCCTTTAAAGAATATACGGCTATCCTATTTTTCAAAGGGGTTTTAATGACTGATAAAAAAGGATTGTTGATTCAACAAACCAAAAATGTTCAGGACAGAAGACAATTGCGATTTACAAGTCTTGCAGAAATTCAAGGCTTAAAATCAACCATTAAAGCTTATGTAAAAGAAGCCATTGAAATAGAAAAGTCAGGTAAAAAAGTGGTATTCAAAAAAACAGAGGAATTTGAAATGCCAGAAGAATTTAAGACTGTTTTACAAAAAAACAAAGCAGCAAAGACGGCATTTGACAAACTGACTCCAGGCAGACAAAGGGCTTATTTGCTATTCTTTTCATCGGCCAAACAATCTGCTACTAGAATCACTAGAATTGAATCTTTTCTTCCCAAAATCTTGGCTGGCAAGGGAAAAGATGATTAAATTCAAAATAATTAGAAAGCCTTCATGCAGATCCCACTAAAATTCAATCTCAAATATTTCTTACTTGCATTATTATTGTTTGTAATTGAAGTTTTGATTGCCCTTTATATGCATGACCAAATTATCAGACCATATTTTGGAGATGTGCTTGTCATACTACTGATGTATTATGCTTTTAAAGCAGTTTTGGATTATTCCGTTCAACCAACTGCTATTACTGTTTTAATCATTGCGTTTATCATTGAAGGTTTGCAATATCTGAATATTGTAGAAAAGCTAGGATTACAGAATCATACCATCATTGCCACTGTTCTTGGCACTTCCTTTTCCTGGGTAGATATTTGCGCTTATATTTTGGGGTTCTTCCTTGTATTGGTATTTGAAACAAAAAAACATTTCAAATTTTTTATTCCGCTTTTCTGACTAAATAGTAAATTGTAATACTCATTTACAAACAGAAAATCAAAACTATATGCGTAAAGTATTCTTGTTCTTACTATTAGTAGGAGTAGCTGCTACTGCCATGACACAATCCAATGCGGCTTGGTTGCGTTATCCAACCATATCGCCCGATGGCAAAACCATTGCTTTTGGTTATAAAGGAGATATTTATCGTGTAGATGTCAATGGTGGTGTGGCTGTACCGCTTACCATTCATGAGGCTCAAGACATGATGCCTGTTTGGAGTCATGATGGCAAGTCCATAGCTTTTGCAAGTGACCGTTATGGCAATTTTGATGTGTTTGTCATTCCTGCTTCTGGTGGTACGCCCACAAGGATTACCTATAATAGTGCAGCTGATTATCCCTATGATTTTTCGGTTGATAACAAACAGATTATTTTTGGTAGTGGCAGAAATGTTCAGTCCAGCAATCTTAGATTTTATAGCCCAAGACTATTCCAAAACCTATACACAGTAAGTGTTTCAGGTGGAACCCCTATTTTGGTTTCTGGCGCTGGTATGGATAGGGCACATTATAATAGCAAGGGTACTCAAATTGTGTTTGAAGACAGAAAGGGCTATGAAGATCCTTGGCGTAAACACCATACTTCATCCGTTACCAGAGATATTTGGGTCATGGATTTGGCTTCTAGTAAATATCGTAAAATCAGTGGCTTTGAGGGCGAAGACAGGGAACCGGTGTTTAGTAGCGACGACCAATACGTGTATTACCTAAGTGAGAAAAATGGCAATCAGAATATTTACAAAACGCCATTACTAGCTAAAATTGCTGAACAACAGTTAACCAGTTTTAAAAACAATCCTGTTAGGCATTTAAGTATCAGTACCACCAATACCTTGTGCTTTACGCAAGACGGTGAGATCTATACTCTTCAAAATGGTGGATCACCCAAAAAGATTGCTGTTCAAATCTACAATGATGGCAGACAGAACGTAGAAAAAAATGTAGCGGTCAATGGAAATGTGGGTGAATTTTCTCTATCGCCCAACGGCAAAGAAATTGCCTTTATTACCCGAGGAGAAGTATTTGTAACCAGTGTAGAAGGTGGTCAAACAAAACGTATTACCAATACGCCTCAACAAGAACGTATGATTGAATGGAGTGCCGATGGCAAAACCCTCATCTATGCAGCAGAGCGCAATGACAATTGGGATATTTATACCACAAGCATTTTACGCAAAGAAGAGTCGTATTTCTATGCAGCCACAGTTTTAAAAGAAACACCATTAATTGCCACCAATGCTGAAGAATTCTTACCTAAATTTTCACCCGATGGCAAAGAAGTAGCTTATTTAGAAAATAGAAATGTGCTCAAAGTGTTCAATATTGCCAGCAAGCAATCAAGAACCATTATTCCAAAGGGGCATAATTATAGCTATCGCGATGGCGACTTAGATTTTAATTGGAGTCCTGATGGAAAATATATTTTGACCGATGATGAATACTTTGGTTTTGGTGGATCACACGCAGCTATCATTAAAGCCGATGGTTCTGGCACCATTGAACATCCTATCAACAGTGGCTTTGGTGAAGATAATCCCAAATGGGCCATGGATGGGAAACTTATGACTTGGGCAAATAACCGTGAAGGTCGCCGCTCTATTGCTTTTCAAGGAAATAGAGAAGTTGATATTTATGGCGCATTTTTAGATCAAGCAGCTTATGATCAATTCAAATTATCCAAAGAAGATTTTGCCTTACTTAAAGAAAAGATGGCTGGCGAAAAGAAAGATAGTAGTGCAAAAAAATGGTCTCCTGATTTTACAGATATTGAAAATAGAAAAGTTAGATTAACCATCAATAGTTCATCTATTAGCGATTATGCTATTAGTCCTGATGGAAGTAAAATTTATTACTTGGCTTCTTTTGAAAAGGGCTATGACTTATGGGTAACAGAACCCAGAACCAGAGAAACCAAGATCCTGGCCAAATTAGGTGGAAGCCCCAGTGGTATTGAAATGAGCAAAGATGGCAAAACCATTTTTGTAACAAACAATGGTAGCTTGCTTAAAGTAGATGAAAGCGGTAAAGCATCGCCCATTGGTGTATCTAGTGAAATGGTCTTGGATGCAGCCAAAGAAAGGGCGTATATTTTTGAGCACTGCTGGCGCCAAGTAAGGGACAAATTCTATGACCCAACCATACATGGTATAGATTGGAAAATGTACAAAGAAACCTATGCCAAATTCTTACCCCATATCAGTAACAACTATGATTTTCAAGAATTACTAAGTGAGATGTTGGGTGAATTAAACGGCTCACATACCGGTGGCAGGTATAGCCCTCAAATGCTTAATCCAGACGCTACTGCGGCACTAGGATTACTCTATGATGAAACCTATACAGGCAATGGTTTAAAAGTAACAGAAGTGATTGCTGGCGGGCCAGTTGCCAAAGCCAATAGCAATATCAAACCAGGTTCCATTATTGAAAAAATTGATGGCGAAACTTTGGTAAATACATCAGATTGGGCCAAATACTTAAATAGAAAAGTTGGTAAGCGCACATTGTTATCTGTGTTAGACTCTAAGACCAATACCCGTTTTGAAGAAATTGTAAAACCCATTGCCTTTGCAGAGGAATCTGCTCTAATGTACAAGCGCTGGACCACCCTTATGCATCAATTAGTAGATAAATTGAGTGGTGGTAAAGTTGGATACGTTCACGTTCAAGGCATGAACGATGGTAGTTATAGAACCACCATTGATGAAGTTATGGGGCGTAACAAACAAAAAGAAGCTTTGATAGTAGACACTAGGTTTAATGGTGGTGGATGGCTGCACAATGACTTGAATACTTTCTTGAGTGGCAAGCAATACTTGGGATTTGCACCACAGGGCAATCCTGTAAAACCTACCGAACCCATGGATAGATGGAGCAAGCCAAGCTGTGTAGTTATGAGCGAGGGTAATTATAGCGATGCCTTTATCTTCCCTTATGTGTACAAAGACAATGGCATTGGAAAAATCATTGGCATGCCTGTTCCTGGAACTGGAACAGCCGTTTGGTGGGAAACACAAATTGACCCTACCATAGTTTTTGGAATTCCTATGATTGCCACTATTGGTAAGGAAAAGCGTCCAACAGAAAACTTACAACTAGAACCAGACATGAAAGTACCATTGCCTTATGAAGAATTCTTAAACGGTAAAGACCCGCAAATTGAAGCGGCAGTTAAAGAGATGTTGAAGACTATTGGAAAATAAAAACCTTTAAAATGATTGCTGCCCAATCTGCATTTTCAGATTCTAAAAAGCACTTACTGATTTTAGACGCATTGCGTGGTATTGCTGCTATTATGGTGGTGTGTATGCATACTTTTGAAATTTTCTGTGCGGGTGATTACCATAAGTTAATTATCAACCATGGCTATTTAGCGGTAGATTTTTTCTTTATGCTTTCTGGATATGTAATGGCGCATGCTTATGACGATAGATGGGGCAGCATGACCATTAAAGATTTTTTTAAAAGAAGGTTGATCAGGTTGCACCCATTGATTATTCTTGGAATGGCTTTGGGCGCCATCTTTTTTTATTATCAACAATCTGCAGTTTTCCCAAAAATTGCAGGTACTCCTGTGTCAAGCCTGATTATAGTTATGCTGATTGGTTTTACCTTAATTCCTATTCCCCCAACTATGGATATTCGAGGTTGGAATGAAATGCATCCCTTAAATGGTCCAGCATGGTCTTTATTTTTTGAATACCTAGCCAATATTTTGCACGCTTTTGTTTTGAGAAAATTACCAAATTTGTTTTTGGGTTTATTGGTAGCATTGGCAGGAGCTAATCTATACTATGTAGCCATTACAAGCCCTTCAGGAGATTTGATTGGAGGATGGTCTCTAGAACCCCAACAACTGACCATTGGCTTTACCCGTCTGCTATTCCCTTATATGGCAGGCATGTTACTTAGAAGGATGGTCAAAATTGAAACAGAAAAAAACACATTTTTCATAGCCAGCATTTTATTGATCTTGGTTCTGGCATCACCTAGAGTGGGAGACCATAGCAATGTTTGGCTCAATGGCCTATACGAATCATTGATTCTTTCCTTGGTATTTCCGATTATCATTTATATGGGAGCTATTGGAAAAATCAAACATCCCTTGATTGAAAAATGCTGTATTGCCCTTGGCGATATTTCTTATCCACTATACATTACCCATTTCCCTTTTATCCTAATGTTTTACAGCTGGGTTTCCAATAATAAAGTGCCTTTAGAATTAGGCGTAAAAGTGGGAATTCCGCTAATCATTGCTACTATCGGCATTGCCTACTTGGCTTTAAAACTCTATGACCTTCCCATTAGAAAATGGTTGACCAAACGTTTTATGCATCAGGAACTTGCAACAAAGTAATAAAATCTCTATATTATGAAAAAAGTAACCGGAATTGGTGGCATCTTCTTTAAGTGCAAAGACCCAAAAGCTATGAATGAGTGGTACAAAACTCATCTTGGTTTTGATACCAATGATTATGGAGCAAGTTTTGAATGGAGAGAAGATGCTGACCCGGAAAAAAAAGGAACTACCCAATGGAGTGCTTTTTCAGAAACAACCAAGTATTTTGCTCCATCAAGTAAGGAGTTCATGATTAACTATCGTGTTCACAATTTGGAAGCATTGATAGTGCAATTAAAAGAAGAAGGTGTAACCATCTTAGATGAAATGGAAACCTATGACTATGGCAAGTTTGTTCATATTCTAGATGCAGAGGGAAATAAGATTGAACTTTGGGAGCCTGTATAAATCAGGAATTGGTTTTTGGTTCAAAAATGAAATTTTCCGATATTTCATGTGAATTAATTTTATCTATATGGACAAAAAGAATCTAGTAAAAGAATATTCAAACGGTGAGATAACCGTTGTTTGGCAATCAGGCAAATGCATTCATTCTGCTAACTGCGTGAAGCATTTATCAGCTGTATTCCAACCCCAACAACATCCTTGGATAAATTTAGACGGAGCATCTAGTGATGAGATTAGGGCCACTGTTCTGAAATGCCCTTCAGGTGCATTGAGTATTAAATAGTTGTTATACAAAAGTTCTATACCCAACATTATAATTTTCTAAACAGGGTAGGTTGTATTTTTTTCTTTTTTAAAAAGACCCTATTAAAATAGCTCATGGAATCAAATCCAGATGTTGCAGCTATTTCACTGATGGACAAATCTGTCTCAATCAACATTTGACAAGCATAGGCTATTCTGATTTCATTGGTATAATCTGAAAATGTTTTGCCACTGGCACGTTTGAAGAACTTGCAAAATGCACTAATAGACAAATGAATCATAGCAGCAGCTTGTTCTAATGAGACCGTTTCTTTAAAATTGCTTTGAACATAATGAAATACTTGATTAATCCTTTGTTGGTTTTCATTCCCTTTAACGGGCTTATAATGTAAGGAAGCTATAGAAGAGGTTTTTTTTGAAGAAAGCAAATGCAATACTTGGATAAATTTTGAAAAGCCAATCACCTCATTGCCTTGAATCAATTTTTGTAGTAGTAACAATAAATCATTGTACTTAGGATAATGAAATTGTAATCCTCTGGCGGATTTCTCAAAAAGTTTTGCAATACTTTCTAGTTCTGAAAATTGAAATAACTTTTCTACAAAATCATTTGTAAACTGAATAACAATAGCCTGACAATTTTGATTGTCTGTTTTTTCTGAGATCCAAGTATGGGGTAAATAAGGAGGTAATAAAACCAGATCACCCTCCTCATATTTATAATAACTATCTCCTACCAATCTTGTTCCTGATCCCTTTATAATCAAGGTGAGTTCGTATTCAGGATGATAATGCCATAAAAATTCAAAAGAAGGAACATTTACCTCATAACAGATAAAGGAACGTTCCTTAGTCAAGTGGTTTAACTGTTCTAACCTAGGTTTCACACTATATTATTCTAATAAAGGTAATTTAAGATAATAAATGTCAATATAGTGTATATTATTGACGTTATTGTTTCAAAATATGCTATTCATCAAAGCTACTTTAGCAAAAACAATTTTATGGCTATCCCACAATCCATTAAAGAACAACTTAACCAACCTTATCCATTAACGGAAGCTCAAATTGCCTTTTATGAGCAAAATAGGTTTATCAAACTAAAACAGGTTTTTGATCAAGCTACCCTTGACTATTTTAATAGGGTTATTTCAGAAGTGGTACAGCAACTAAATAAGGAAGCAACGCCTTTAGAGGAAAGAAACACTTATGGTAAGGCTTTCTTGCAATTGTTTAATCTTTGGCGGGAAGACGAAATAATCAAAGAACTGGTGTTCAGCAAAAGGCTAGGAAAGATTGCCAGCGACCTAATGCAAACAAAGGGGGTTCGTTTGTATCATGACCAAGCGCTATTTAAGGAAGGTGGAGGAGGCATTACGCCCTGGCATGCAGACCAGTATTATTGGCCATTAGCATCGGACAAGACTATTACCGTTTGGATTCCATTACAAGCTACTCCCTTGGAAATGGGTCCATTAGAATTTAGTGCAGGTAGTCATGAAATAGTGGAAGGCAGGGATTTGGAAATTGGTGATGAGAGCGAAATCTTAATACAACAAAAATTGAGGGTCACCGATTTTAAACACGTGATAGAACCTTTTGATATTGGAGAAATTAGTTTTCATTCAGGATGGGTTTTCCATAGGGCGGGTGCCAATAGTACTTCATCCACTAGAAAAGTCTTTACAGCCATTTATATGGATAAAGAAATGAAGTTGAAAGCACCTGAAAACAAAAATCAAATAGTTGACTGGGAAACCTGGTGCCCAGGCGCAGTAGTTGGAGCGGAAATAAACAGTCTTTTAAATCCCATCATTTTCCAATATTAATCTTATGAACATAAAATATATCTGCCCTCATTGGGGTTCGGAAAATGATACTTCGGATGCTTTTGTAGAGAAGGTTTTGTCTGCAAATTATGATGGAATAGAAATTAACCTTCCTCCACTCACAAGTGACTTTACAAAGAATTTTATTCCTAAAATGGAAGATCAATTCAGTAGGAATAAAGACTTTGTGTTCATACTTCAACAACTTACCGCTCCCGAAAATGAAACGATTGATGCCTATATCAAGAAAATGGAAAAATCCTTGACAGATTTGGCATCATTACAACCTAGCTTTATTAATTCACATACAGGTAAAGATTACTATTCTTTTGATGATAACTGTAGGGTTATTGAAGCCTGCTTAAACCTTAGTATCAAAAAGAATGTGCGCATTTTACATGAAACAC
>NCHJ01000131.1 GCA_002256765.1 Bacteroidetes bacterium 24-39-8 | reverse complement strand
AAAATATTATTCATCAACTCAGTCATTCTATCTACCTCACCTTTTATCTGTCCAGCTGACTTTCTAATTCTTTTATACAATACTGGATCTACATCTTCTGTATAAAATTCAATCAACTCAATATTTGAAAATATCACCGTTAATGGAGTCCTAAATTGATGAGATGTTAAGGATACAAAACCTGATTTCAATTCTGACAATTCTTTTTCTTTTTCAAAAGCAAGTTTTTTGTCATGTACATCAATAATGCTACCCGCAATAAAATAATCATTCTCGCCGGGGTTACCAAACTCTTTAACTACCATTTGTACCCATCTCCAATTCCCTTTAGCATGTTTCAGTCTTACTTCAATAAAAGATCTCTGAGAAGCAACCGATTTTAATTTTCTAATATTCTCCCTAATAGCTTCTACGTCTTCCTCTAAGAAATAAGAATCAATTTCTTTGAGCATACATTCTCTGGTATCATGTCCAGAAATATCTTTCCAATAATTGTTCAAAAAAGTAATCTGATTTTCATTATTCAGCCTAAACACTGCTTCACCTAGACTATTTAATAATAAATTAAATTCATTTCTTTGAACTTCTAAATATTCTTGCTGATACTTTAGTTGAGAAATATCAAGATGTGACCCTACAATATAAATTGGATTCCCATCTGCATCCCATTTAGCTACACCAGAACCTCTGACCCAAACATAATAACCATTTTTATGAAGGAATCTGAATTCACTAGAATAAGAAGGTAATTGTTTTTTTAAGTAGGCGTTTAATGCAATTTCTACAATTGGATAGTCATTTGGGTGCACCCTATTTTTCCAATTTTCATAGTTATGTTCAAATTCATAATGCTGATACCCAATCATCTCCATAAAGATCACAGAATAATTCAATTTGTCATTGACAATATCCCATTCCCATAACCCTTGTTGTGAGCCCTTTACAGACAAATCAAACCTTTCTAAAGCCAAAGAATTTTCTCGTTCTGCTTTTTCTCTAGTAAGTCTCAATCCAATATTATTTGCCACTGAAAATAAGGCATCAGCCTCGTGTGATTCCCAAATTTTTCCAACCGTACAATCATCATATCCCATCCATCCCCAAAATAAGCTATTGTAAAAAATTGGTACAAAAAGATAAGAAAGGATGCCTTGAAATTCCATAGCTTCTCTAAAATAACTATTATCAGAGTCTGCTACTTTACCATACATATGTCTTCCATTAGACAATTCTTCAAAAATGCCTGGTACCATTTCATAGCTGATATTTTGTAAATCAGGATTGTCCAATTGTGGTTCAATCCCTTCACTACACCACTCATGGGTATAATCTAGAAAGAGTTGACCATCCACCATTTTATTAGTAAAAATATAACACCTATCTACATCAGTGGAAGCACCTAATACGGCTACCAATTTGCTCAAGACCGCATTCAATTCACCATTCTCCAAAAGGGCACCATTTGCCTTGGAAATACCAGACAACAAATTTTTCATACTTATATTCCGGGCTTTAAACCGCAATGAAGGTACTTGCTCTGAATTAGAATAGATATAATGAAATCCTCAAAAATTGGATAGGCCTAATAAATGGGGCTCTTTTTGCTTGAATTCACCTAATAGCTCTTTTGCAGTCAGATCACTTTCAGGAAGTTGGTATTTACTGATTGTCTTACCTAAAGGTTGAATCATAGGTTGCTTTACATAAAGATCAATCAAGCTTAATTGAATTAAGTGTTTTGAAGAATGTGATTCACCTTCTTTCATATTCCAAATAGCTTCAAATAGTAATAACTGATTACCCTGTTTTATAAAATAAGGGTAGCTAAGCTCACCACTACCTTTAAAAAGAGGCACTAGATGAATTGCTTTGTTCCTAGGTTGAATCCAAAAAAGTTCATAACTAGAACCCGACCCTCCATAACCTTTGTCCAAGGAAAAAAATAATGGCCCTTGCCCTTGGAGACTAGAACCATTTGCCTTAAAAAGGGTTGGTATTATATAAGGATAATCATCGGGCGTATTTGCAAATGTCATAGAATACAAAGGCAGATTGGACTCCTTTTCAAAAATAGCTAATGAAACTGGACTAGATATGCTAGAATCAAATGGTTGAAAATGCTCATCTAATTTTGCCCTCATCATGACAATTGTCAAATTAAGACTATCTACCTGCACTTTCTCAAGCACAGTATCCAATGTATACTTTGAGGTATCTATTAAGGAATACAGGGGGTTTTGATGCTCTATGACCGCTTTATTGGTACAAGCAAAAAAACAACATATGGCAGCCAATAAAATTGTCCATTGACAAATCTTTCTCATAATTCAATCAAGGCTTTTATAATCCTTGCAATGAAAATAGGCTACAGAAATTAGGCTTAGATACCCTAGAATGGGTATTTCTAGGTCAATTATCCCAAATACTACAATAGTTTCAATTGTAATCTTCCTAAATCCGCCCCCAAGAGTTGGGCTAAGGTGTCCAAAGAGCCCTTATAACCATACCTTCTTTCTGCAGTTAGAATCAATGGAAAAGCGTCAGTATAGGCAAAGGGTTTAATTTGTGGATGAGTCCATTGTTTTTGTTGTAGCAAATAGGGCATTAAAGAATCAAATGCCAATTTAAGGGACTTTCCAGAATTAGTTTTGGCTTGAAAATATTCTACCCCAATTTGCTCAGACAATTCGGCTATAACATTAAAAGCATTTAAAATAAATACGGAGTAATGAAGTGAGGTAGTGCGGCTAAGTTCTAATGGAAATAATCCATTTAGATCCATTTGTTTATCCAAACGATTTTTGGAAACAGCAATGATTCGTTTAGCCAGATCTATGCTATCTATAAAAATAGCCATAGATAGTGTTTGTGCATCATACCATATGGCGTGGTTATTTTTGGTATTCATTTCGTTTATGCCAATCTTACTTGTTCTAAGCCAAACAAGAAATTCAGCCATCCAGTTCTGCAAGCCTTTTTGGTCATTTGCTGTCCAATGTGATGATTTTTTCAAGAGTTGAACAGCATCTATTGCGTAGATAAACAGCCTAGTATCAATGATACCTTCCGCCCTTCCATTGGTAACTCCTTTAACTGCCTGACCAAAATTTAAATTAGGATTCATGTTGGTAGCGCTGTCTAAAAACCAAACGCGCATTAATGTTGCAGCATGTTTGGCATAATTTTCATTTCCAGAATAATAATATGCAAGTGCTAGTGTGTTTACATTTTCACAGAGCTTGGGCATCTGTTCTTTATCAGGATAATTTTTAACTTCTGGATTTACTTCACCATCGTGTCGTTTATAAGGTATTCCATTGGGCTTACTAGGATCTGGCCACCAATAGGGTGCTAAACTCATATAATCATGCTTATTTCCGCTAGGTGGAATATCTTTTTTCTGCATGACACTTACCGGCTTATAACCCAAGAGGCTGTCTGCATTATGGAGTAATTGCTTATAAGCAGGTTTTATGAGCGCAACCCCTGTCTGTATTTGTTTTTTGTTAATTGCCAATTGTTTGAAGTCCCATTTTACCATATCGGTTTTGGAAAGTTTCACTTGGGCAATTACCCATTGGGCAAAAAAACAAAAACAGAAAAGTGTAAATACAGATTTTGAATTCATAACAGTTAATTAAATTCACCCTTTTTAGAAATAATAGGAACTTTACAATCTACTAGAAATTTAATGATGCTTTTATTAATTCCATCATTTTGTTCCTTGCTAAATTTTCCGTGAACACCTCCCTCAATAGTAATGAACTCAGTTTTAACCCCAAGTGCCACTAGTTTTTTGTGTAAACTAACAGATTGTTGATATGGAACCGTAGGGTCTGCATTACCATGAACTATAAAAATAGGTGGACTATCTTTTGTAACATGATGAATAGGAGAAACCAGTTTTATAAAAACAGGATCTTTGGCTTTATCTCCTAACCAATTGGTAGCAGACTTACTAGTAATATTTGGTCCATATGCCCAATCACCAACGTCATTGATGCCATATTTATTAATGATAGCTACCACTTTGAAAGGCTGTTCAATCTTGCAATTGGCATCAAAAACAGGATTATTCCCTAACAACCCTCCCATGAGTGCTAAATGCCCTCCAGCACTACCTCCTAAAAAAATAATTTGATTAGGATCAATATTGAACTTCTTTGCATTGTTCACTAAATAAATTAAAGCGCACCTAGTATCTTCAATTGCAGCAGGCGCTTTTGCCTTGCCTGTTAAACGGTATTCAATATTTGCAACAGCAAATCCAGCTTTAAAATAAGAATTAAACCCACCTTGACCTTCTTTTACCCCATGATTCCAACCCCCACCATGAATATTGATGACTAAAGGCAAAGGTGAAGAACTGGTTTTAGAAAAATAGAGATCTAATTTTCCATCCCAATCTCCCCGTTTTGTATAAACCAGATCAATTTGAGCTTCAAAACCCTTTGGATAAACTACAGGTTTGTAAACAGTATCACCTGCCGCCTGACCAAGAGCGGTCAGGGAGCAGGTGATACAAATCAACAATAAGATTTGCTTCATGCTATTTTTTTAAAATTAATATCCTGGATTCTGTTTAATTACAATAGCTGTATTATTATCAATTTCTCTTTGTGGAATTGGTAACAACATTCTATTAGTATTAACAAACACCAACATTTCTGCCAAGGTAAGTCTTGGTGATGGATATAAGCCATAATGCAATGGATACATATAAGTGAGATGGTCTTTCAATACCTGTTCTACCTTAATAGTAGTCATAGTAGTATTGTATCTCAAAAGATCAAACCAGCGTTGATTTTCAAAAGCTAATTCAAATCTTCTTTCATTAGCCAATGCGGTTTCAAACTGTGCTTGGGTAGTAATTGTAGCACTAGTATATGCAGCTTGACCAACCCTAGCCCTAACTTGGTTAATAAAGCCCAAGGCAGTTGCACTATTTCCTTGTGCTTCTGCCATCATTAACAATACATCTGAGAAACGGATTACTGGCCAATCATTTTCAGCATCATTGGCTACTGCAACAGCTGAGATATATTTTTGGATATAAAATTTAGCTCCCGTATAAAGACCAATATTAGCAATCCTTCTTGGATCACCACCTATTTTTAAAGCTGCTGTAGCTAATGTTGCATTAGCTGCCGCTGATAATGTTAGGGTGGTTCCAGATATAGCAGCTACAGTAGTTCCCTGAGCTATTTGAAGACCAGTTACTGGCATTCCAACAACAATAGCGGGATTGGCTGCTGTTAGTGTAACCGAGGTATTTCCAGACCTCACATTGCCTACAGCTGTTAAGGACGAATATGCATTATAAAGATCTTGTGAGGGAAAATTTAGCCCTCTTCCATCACCATTAATAACAGCAGCACCACTATTTAATGGAGCAAACGCATTAGATAGTGAAGAACCAAGACCAATTCCTCCTGCTTTAAAACGAATAGCAAATAAAATTTCTGAGTTCATTTCATTGCCAATAGAAAACACATTGGCGTAAGACGCTTGCAAACCATAACCACTATTGGTTATAACATCTTGCAACAAAGTAGCTGCATCTGTTTTTCTATTCAAGGTTAAATAAACTTTTGCCAAGAGTGCTTTTGCTGCCCAGCTATTGGCCCTTCCTTTATCCGCACTAGGAATTGAAGCAAATTTTGCACTGCTGCCGTTGGCGATGGTATTTGACAAATCCGCAATGATGAGTTTGTAAATATCCGCTACAGGTGAACGATTCACTTGTTTGGCTTCTTCTGGACTAATTGGTTCATGAACTAAGAACACATCTCCATAAAGGCGAACTAAATTAAAATAATGGTGAGCCCTAATGAATGTAGCTTCTGCAGAAAGTTTCTTAACGTCTGCATCAGTTACCGGAATTGTAACAGGATCAAAACTCAAAGTTCCTGCAGAAGGACTATAATTTACATTCAGGCTATTTAATAAAAAGTTGACATTCCTGATATTATAGTATGTGTTTAGCCAATAATTATAATTGCCTTGATGAGATACATTTGGGAAAAACATATCTAAATCACTTAGGTCTCTGTTAGGAGTTGCGGTACTAGCAGGTACCCCTTGAATGGTATTGTCACTTCTCAACTCTGTCAAAGTCCACTCGTTTGTCAATGGAGTCCTCATTCCATTATAACAACCTGTAAGAGCTGTATTAATTTCAGTGCGGTTTGAATAATACGTAGCAGAATTAATATTTGACTGTGGCGTCAAATCAATCAACTTGGAACACCCTGCCAAGCCAGCAAAAGAGGCTATTATAAGATATTTATACAGTTTCATATATTTTGTTTGTCAGGTTAAAAATTGATGTCAATACCAAAGACAAATGTTTTCTGAATAGGGAAGCTACCTCGTTGGTAACCATCAATCAATGCAGATGAATAAGCACCTGTATTTGCTCTACCCTCAGGATTTAAAGCCTTGAAATTCTTAGCAGATGCAAAGAAGAGGTTTTGAGCAGCTAGATACACCCTTAAAGAACTTAGCTTAATGGCTTTTGCAACTGAGTTGGGTAATTGATAACCCAAGTTCAATTCACGCAAAGCAAAATAAGATGCATCAGATACAACATAATCGGTTAGCATCCAGTTAAATCCAATGGTGGAATAAGGCGTTTTTCCATCACCAGGAAAAGCAGGGCTGATCCACCTATTATCACTGAACGCAGTAATATACCTTCTTGATTCATTATAGTTTGCGTCTCCATTAATTACATTACCACCTTTTACACCTTGAATGGTAAAGCTAAAATCAAATGCTTTGTAGTTAATGGTATTGGTCATACCGTAGTTGAATTCAGGATAAGGATTTCCAATAACAGTTCTGTCTTTATTGTCTAAAACATTATCACCATTAACATCAACCAATTTCAAACCACCAGGAATAAATACATTACTCAAAGAACTGGTTAAACCTTTGGTTCTTGCATCATTAATATCTGCTTGACTCAACCATACCCCATCGGTTTTAAAACCAAAGAATTGAACCAATGGATCACCAACTTTACTTTGATATACTTCTGTACGTTCCCCTTGGTTCAACAAGAAGGGTTCACTACCCAATTCCATAATTTCATTTCTATTTCTAGAAAAGTTCAAAGAAGTAGTCCATTTAAAGTCTTTCTTAGTAATGTTAATGGTAGACAATTCCAATTCAATACCTCTGTTTTTTAAACTTCCAATATTGTTGAAATATTGAGGAACACCTGCAATAGCTTGTACAGACTGTTGTAACAAGAGACGTTCTGTTTTGGATTCATAAATATCTAAAGACAAACTAATTCTATTTTTCAAAATAGAGATATCAGTACCAAAATTGGTTTGGAAAGTACGCTCCCAAGTAATACTTGGGTTTGCAATATTTGAAGTAGATGTTACTTGACCAGAAGTAGAAACACCGGTACCACTTCCAAATGCATAGTTGCCTGTACCCAACAAATCAAGGAATGCAAAATCAGAGATTCTATTATTACCTGTAGCTCCATAACTCGCTCTAAATTTCAATCTGGATAACCAGTTCACATTCTCCAAGAATTTCTCTTGAGAAGCTATCCAACCAGCAGAAACGGACGGGAATGAACCCCATTTATTTCCAGTTCCAAAATAGGAACTACCATCTGTACGGAAACTTACAGACAATAAGTATTTATTATTGTATTCGTAGTTAATCCTACCCAAATAAGACACTAAGCCAATCTGGTTTCTAGTACCAAAAGTACCGGCCTTATCTATAGCAGATGCATTATTCAATGTTCTAATATTGTCAGAAGGATAATCCAAACCAGTAGTCTGGTCTCTATTAATATTGGTTCTTTGTGCTGTAAAACCAGCGAGTACATTAATAGTATGTTTATTGAAAATTTTCTTGTAGGTGAGGGTATTTTCACTCAATAAATCAATATTGGATGAATTAATATATACGCCCCTACTAACAGAACCATCAGCAGTAGCATTTCTATTTGCAAATGACTGCCCAGAAGTAGTGTTTACATACAAACTAGCCAAAGATTTAAAATCCAATCCAGGCAAAATATTGACATTCAAATCTGCAGCACCTTGCAAGCGATATTCATTACTATAAATATCTTGACCTATGGTAGATGATTTTGGAGTATTCTGTGCAGAGCTAAATGGACTAGAAGTTCCTACAGGTAACCATGTACTTCCATCAGGCATGGTACCAGAATAATAGATAGAACTAAAATGTCTTGGTTGTGCAAAATCACCTGGCCTTATATTAGCCCATTGT
>NCHJ01000130.1 GCA_002256765.1 Bacteroidetes bacterium 24-39-8 | reverse complement strand
CAGGAGCGGAATCTTCAGAACCTACAGATTCTGATTTACCTTTTTTGGTTCCATTATCTTCCATTAAAATACCTGCATTTTCTAAAATATGCTCATAGGTATATATTGGGCAACCAAATCGAACGGCTAAAGCCAGTGCGTCACTGGTTCTGCTATCTATCTCTACCGTGTCATTATCAGTAAAACAAACCAATTTGGAATAGAAGATGCCTTCTTGCAAATCACTAATGATGACTTCTTGTAATTCTACCGCAAAAGCGTTCATGAAATTTTTCATTAAGTCATGTGTCAATGGACGGCTGGGTTGCATATGTTCTAGAGCCACAGCTATGGCTTGTGCTTCAAAACCTCCAATTACAATGGGTAATCGTCTCAAACCATTCAATTCTCCCAGCACAACAGCATAGGAATGGGTCTGTGTGATACTGTGCGATAGTGCCACTATTTCCAGTTCAATCTTCTTCATAATTGTAAGCGAAAGTAACGATTTTTAATCTGCAAAATAGGGTTTGCCTATCAAAATCAAGATGTTCTCTTCAGGGTCTTTGGTTTTTTTATTCCAATTCCATTGTTAACTTTCCAGTTCACAAATAATAACTCATGCCAAAAATTAAACTAGCTGCTATTCCGGTTAAAGAAATAGTCAAAGGATATCCCGCCCGTTTTGTTCATACAGACAGTATGACACTTTCTTTTCTTGAAGTAAAAAAAGGAGAAACTTTGCCCACGCATCACCATGTTCATGAGCAAGTGTCCATAGTTTTAGAAGGGAGGTTTCAATTGATCTTGGATGGTGAACCAGTTGAATTTGGGGAGGGTGAAATTGTGGTCATCCCTTCAAATGTTCCCCATTCGGGTTTGGCTATAACAGATTGTAAATTAATGGATGTATTCAACCCCATCAGAGAGGATTATCGCAATCTCTAAAAAGCATTTTTATGAATTTGAATCTTACAGGAAGAACAGCCTTGGTTTGTGGAGGATCACAAGGATTGGGTGCAGCCATAGCTTCAGAATTGGCTCTATTGGGTGCCAATCTGATTGTATTGGCTAGGAGAGAAGCCGTTTTGCAAAATTTTGTAGCTACCCTAGATCAAACGCAAGGACAAACCCATGAATGGATTGCTGCGGATGCTCATGAGCCGGATTTGTTGGTATCAAAAATTAAGGAAAGACTGCAAAAGGGAGCCATTGAAATATTAATTAATAATACCGGTGGGCCAGCTGCAGGTCCTTTGTTAGCTACTAAGGTGTTGGATTTGGAAAAAGCTTTTCAAGCACATCTTTCAGTAAGTCATTTATTGACCCAAGCCTTGGTGCCCGGAATGAAAGCCGCAGGATTTGGAAGAATAGTGAATGTATTGTCTACTTCTGTGAAACAACCCATTGATGGCTTAGGTATTTCAAATACGGTTAGGTCTGCTGTGGCAAATTGGGCCAAGACCATGGCCAATGAATTGGGCAGCTTTGGAATTACTGTAAATAATGTTTTGCCTGGATATACCAATACCCAACGTTTGCAATATCTTTTTGCCAATCAAGCAGAAAAAACAGGATTATTACAAGAAGCTATTTTGAATAAAACAGTGGCTTTAATTCCTGCTGGCAGATTGGGAGAGCCAGAAGAGTTTGGTGCAGCTGTGGCTTTTCTTTGCAGCCCTGCTGCTGCATATATCAATGGAATTAATTTGCCAGTAGACGGTGGAAGATTGAGTGGGCTTTAATTTTTAAGATAGGCTTCGTAAGCCCTATTGCCATAATAGATATATTGCTTGGAGTCCATTTTGGTTCCTGATAATTCACTATGAATAAAACCATTTAATTCCACTTGTTTGGTATGTAGGATTTTTCTTTCTGGATTGGTTTTCAAAAAGAACTGAATCTGTTTTGACTTGCTTTTGTAAATCAGTATGCTATCAGTAGAAAAGTTGTGAAACTGGAATTCATTGCTTAGGTCAGCCAACATTTTTTTTGATCTATACCAAGTTCCGCCAGTTGCAGAAACTACTGGTTTTCCGTTGTATAAAGCAATGCTATCGTTATAGGCAAAGACACGTAGCTGGTGTGATTTATTTTTTAACCAATCATGTAGTTTGTTATAGTAACTGCTATCATAGTTGTAATCGCTGTCTAAAAAGCTGATTCTTTTAATTTTTTGGGGAATATTGTCAACCGCTTTTAGATAGGCAAATATAAAACTACCACCACCACTATGCCCGTTCAAATGAATTTCTGGTTCAAGAAATAAGGAACCAATACTATCAATCAAATGTTTGGTGTTTTGTAAAAAATCAGGGTGTTTTTGTTTCCAGGCAGGCCAAGATTTTTGGTCATTTTCTAAATAGACTACTACCACAGATTTACTAGGCAAAGCATTTCTAATAAAGGCTGTTTGGGCTTGAATATGTTGAATGTCAAAATGCCAATCATCACCTGGTTCCTTTTTTTTACCCATGGTCCAAGCCGTGCTATTTCCATTGGGAAGGGCAAAGAAAATTAATTGAATGGGTTGAACTTTTTTTGCAGCTATTGGATAATCAATGGTAATGTTCACATCTCCAAACATTCGAATATGGCCAATGCGTTGATTTGATTGAGCCATTGAATGGTCCATCTGAAATAAGAAGAATAGTAAAAAACAGCTTCGCAAAAAGTTCATAATAGCTAATGTAGCCATTTTACAAAACAAAAATGCCCCCCTTTCGGAAGGCACTTGTACAATAACCAAACATGGTTCGGAATGAATCTATCTTTTATGCGATTCCTTTTATTTTTTTGATTTCAGCAGTCATTTGTGGAACAATGTCAAATAAATCACCCACTATTCCATAATCAGCAGCTTTAAAGAAAGGTGCTTCGGGGTCTTTATTAATAACTACCATAATTTTACTTCTATTCACACCCGCTAAGTGTTGAATGGCCCCAGAAATACCCAAGGCAATATATAAGTTTGGTGCAACTTGAACACCTGTTTGACCTACGTGTTCATGGTGTGGACGCCAATGCGCATCGCCAACAGGCCTGCTACATGCGGTTCCTGCGCCAAGTACTTTAGCTAAGTCCAATAATACGCCCCAGTTCTCTGGTCCTTTTAATCCTCTTCCGCCACTTACTACAATATCAGCTTCGGTTAAAGGAATCTCTCCAGTAATTTTATTCACAGCAGTGATAGTTACTTTTGGTGCATCTACTGATGGGGTTAATTCAGAAACGGTTGCTGTTCCCTCACCTGCAACAGCGGAAATACTATTGGGGTTTAAAGCAATCACTTTAATAGCAGAGTTGATACTTACATTAGCAAAAGCTTTGCCTGAGAACACCGTTTTTTTAACCACAAATCCATTGCTGGTATCTGGTAATCCAGCCGCTCCAGCAACCAATCCTGCTTTAAGTCTTGCAGCAACCCTTGCAGCAATGGCCTTGCCAGTATGATTTTGAGAGAATACCAAAACTGTTGCCCCAGTTGCTAGTGCTGCATCGGCAATAATTTTTGCAGCTACTTGGGTATCTAAATGATTCAAACTTTCTTGGCTGGCTTGATGAATGGTTGTAACACCATATTTACCTAGATCAGCTAAATTGTCATTGACTTTTCCCAAGATAATACCTGCAGCTGATACCCCCATTTGAGCAGCCAATTTGGCGCCATAAGTCAGTACTTCGTAAGCCGATTTTTTAACGTGGTTGTCAGATTGGTCTATATAAACTAAAACGGACATGATGGATAATTAAAAAGTAAAAATTAAAAATTCAAAATAAATCATTTGATGATTCTAGAAAGCTTTTGCTTCTTCGTGTAATAGCCTTACTAGTTCAGCAACATTGTCTGCTGCTACCATTTTACAACCTGCTTTTACTGCTGGTAATTCATAACTAACAATACTAGTCAAACTATCTACAGCAGCGGGTTCTATGACTTGCAAAGGTTTGGTTCTAGCAGCCATAATACCACGCATATTTGGAATGCGTTGTTCTGCCATTCCTTTTTGGCAACTAACTACTACCGGAAGATTTACAGTGGCAACTTCTTCACCACCTTCAATTTCTCTAGTAATGGTGGCCGTATTGCCATTTAGTTCAAAAAGGGTAGCTAAAGAAAGGTATGGAGCGCCTACTAATTCTGCTACCATGCCACCAATAGCTGCACTATTATAATCAATGGCTTCTTTACCAGTGAAAATTAAATCATAACCATTTTTATTGGCTAGTTCGGCTATTTGAGCAGCTATATAATAACTGTCAGCACTTTCTACATTAATTCTAAAAGCTTCGTCACCACCTAGGGCCAATGCTTTGCGAATAATGGGGTCACAATCAGCACCACCCACTGTTACTAAGTGAATGATAGCAGAAGGGTCTTTTTCTTTTAATTCAATGGCTCTTACCAAAGAGTACCACTCATCGTAGGGATTAATAATCCATTGTACCCCATTATCGTCTAATTGGGTGTTGCCATCTTTAAAGGCAATCTTAGTTGTGGTGTCCGGAGTCTTACTAATACAAACAAGTATTTTCATGTGCAATTCGTTTAAACTTACGACTGATAGTTGTTTATGCAACTATCGCAAATATACAAACGAATTTGAACCTGCAAAGAACCGCTGCCTTTTTTATGATTATTTTTTAAAAATCAGTTTTCCAAAGACATTTCTATTCCTGATTCATAAATCCAAGCCATCCATTAACTTTGAAAAATGGATCGAATTGCAAAAATCAAAGCCTTTTTAGAAACCAGCCCTAAGGATAATTTTTTAAGACATGCATTAGCACTTGAATTGATCAAAGTTGGTGATGATTTACCAGCAAAAGAGCTATTTGAGGCTATTTTGACAGAAACCCCTGACTATATTGGTTCCTATTATCATTTAGCCAAACTATTAGAAAAAATGGAACAAACCAATTTGGCCATTCAGTGGTATGAAAAAGGAATGGAAGCAGCCAAATTAGCCAAAG
This sequence comes from Bacteroidetes bacterium 24-39-8, assembly GCA_002256765.1. Taxonomy (GTDB): domain Bacteria; phylum Bacteroidota; class Bacteroidia; order Chitinophagales; family Chitinophagaceae; genus Sediminibacterium. Next base: position 3,408 of record NCHJ01000130.1, on the reverse strand, counting down.
ACAATCACGCTTACAATGAATTACAAGCTGCATACGAAGACCTTGTTTATTAATTTTTAAATCCCTATTTAATGTCTATACCTAACAGCAAATACGACCCTATCAAATATGCAACGCCAACTGGCACTACATTAAATTGTAAGGGTTGGGTGCAGGAAGCTGCTTTGCGCATGTTGTTAAACAATTTAGATCCTGCAGTAGCAGAAAGACCTGATGACCTAATTGTTTATGGCGGTAGGGGAAAAGCTGCTAGGAATTTTGAAAGCCTTGATTTAATTATCAAAGCGCTAAAGGATTTAGAGGATGATGAAACGCTGTTGGTGCAAAGTGGCAAACCAGTGGGAATGCTTAAAACACATTCGGATGCACCAAGGGTATTAATATCCAATTCTCAATTGGTACCCAAATGGGCTACTTGGGAGCATTTTACAGAGTTAGAGAAAAAGGGGTTGATGATGTATGGTCAAATGACCGCTGGTTCTTGGATCTATATTGGTTCTCAAGGAATTGTACAGGGTACTTATGAAACATTTGCGGCAGTTGCTAACAAACATTTTCAAGGTTCTTTAAAAGGAACACTAACCGTTACTGCTGGTCTTGGTGGAATGGGTGGTGCTCAACCCTTATCTGTAACCATGAATGATGGAGTTTGTTTGGTAGCTGAAGTAGAAGAATGGCGCATTGACAAACGTTTAGAAACCCGTTATTTAGACATAAAATTCACAGATATTGACCAAGCAATTGACCGTGCCATGGCGGCCAAAATGGCTGGTGAATCTATTAGTATTGGTGTGCTTTCGAATGCGGTTCAACTCTTAGAAAGATTGATTGAAAGAAAGGTGAAAGTAGATGTATTAACAGACCAAACATCTGCACATGATCCTCTAATTGGGTATGTTCCTCATAGTTTGGATAATGATGCTGCCAATGCTTTAAGAAAATCTGATCCAACTGCTTATATAGCGTTGAGTTATGATAGCATGAAAAAACACGTAGAACTCATGCTTGAACTCCAAACCTTAGGTGCTATTACTTTTGATTATGGCAACAATCTAAGGGCTAGAGCTCAAGAACATGGGTTAACCAATGCATTTGATTTTCCAGGATTTGTACCTGCTTATATTCGTCCCTTGTTTTGTGAAGGGAAGGGGCCATTTAGATGGGCTGCTTTAAGTGGGGATCCTGCTGATATTGCCGTTACCGATGAATTAATTTGTAGCCTTTTTCCTGAAAATAAAGGCTTATTGCGTTGGATGAAAATGGCCAAGGAAAGGATTGCTTTTCAAGGTCTGCCTGCAAGAATCTGTTGGTTGGGTCAAGGAGAAAGAGAAAAAGCGGGATTGGCTTTTAATGAATTGGTGAGAACGGGTAAAGTAAAAGCGCCCATTGTTATTGGAAGAGATCATTTAGATACTGGTTCAGTTGCATCGCCCAATAGAGAAACAGAAGCCATGTTAGATGGTTCAGATGCAGTAGCTGATTGGCCTATTTTGAATGCACTTGTGAATACTGCCGGGGGAGCTTCTTGGGTAAGCTTACACCATGGTGGTGGGGTAGGAATGGGCTATAGTATTCATGCCGGAATGGTTATAGTTGCTGATGGAACAGATGCTGCAGCAGCTAGAATTGCAAGAGTATTAAGAAATGATCCTGGCATGGGTGTAATTAGACATGCTGATGCGGGTTATGATATTGCAAAAGATTATTTGCGCAAACACGGATTAGATTTTAGGGAAAGATTAGTGTAGCACTCAAACTAACAATATGCAATTAATTAAGTTGGTTTTATTTGGATGCTATAGTCTACTTTTTTCTGTTGATGCAATGGGGCAAGAAAAAACAAAAGCTCCTACTTATGCATTAGGTAGTTTTCAAGATGATTATGGCATCAAATATGCCATATCTGATACGCTTTGGTTTCAAAAAGAATCAGTCAAATACCATATTCTTGAGTGGAATCAACAAGAGCAATGGGTTCTTGCAAAAAATGACCTGTTAAATCCTTCAGAGCCCGGCAAGTATACCCGTATAGATTATAGACAATTTGAAAAAATGGAACCTTATAAATGGGGTTTCTGTTATACGGTATATGATGCAGATACCAAAGAAAAAGCCCTGAATGCTTTATCGGCAGACAGGGCTAATCCTAAAAAGGGTTGTAATGGATTTCCTTTTTCAAGATTGAAACCACTTTAAATTATCCCAATTGTTTCTTAAAGAAACCAATGGTTCTCTCCCAAGAAAGTTTTGCTGCGGCTTCATTGTAACGTGTTGGCGCAGTGTCGTTATGAAATGCATGATTCACACCTTCATAAACAAAGATTTCATAGGGAATATTGTTTGCTTTTAAAGCAGTCTCATAGGCTGGAATTCCTGCATTCACGCGCTCATCTAATCCACCATAATGCAACATCAATGAGGCTTTAATTTGGGGAACTAGTGCAGCATCGGGTTGTCTGCCATAATAAGCCACTGCTGCTTTTAATTTTGGCACGGCTACTGCTAGACTATTAGACATAGCACCTCCCCAACAGAATCCAACGCAACCGTATTTGCCATTACAATCTTTGCGAGTGGCTAAATAATCAAATGCTTTACTAAAGTTTTGTATGTTTTCATCTGGTTTCAGGGTAGAGAACTTGGCCCTTAATTCGTCATCATTTTTGGGTAATTCACCTAATGGAGATAAGATATTGGGGGCTATTGCTAGAAATCCTGCTTTGGCAACCCTTCTGGCTACGTCTTCAATATGTGCATTCAATCCTCGGTTTTCATGAATGACAACTACGGCAGCTAGTTTTTTGCCATTCTTTGGTTTGGCTACATAGGCTTTCATTTCTCCATTAACCCCTGCGTATGAAATGGTTTCTGTTTCAAGGTCTTCATCGCTAGTAATAGCGGCTTTTGTAGCATTAACCTCAATCATGGGAAGAACACTCAAAGCAGCAGACATACCTCCTGTTAGAAGGGCTAGCCTTTTTAAAAACTCAGTTCTACTTAAAGGAAGATGGGTATACTCATCGTATAGATTGATGATTTCTTGATTCATATAGGGATGTTTTTGTTAAAGTACAATTTATCAATGTTTGGACAATAAAAAAAGGCTGTTCGGTTAAGAACAGCCTTTTGGTAGGTGAAAACCTAATTAACTTCCTCTTGAACCCCCAGTTTTAATGGGTTTCTTGGTAGTTCCTACTGCTTTAGCACCGGGCTTGGCAATAAATTTGGAACCTGCTGCGCTGGCTTTTGGGCCCTTGCTGCCTGGTTTTCCGCTGTTTTTATTGTTTACAGGTAATGACATCTTAGATGATTTTATAGGTTAAATATAAGACCTTTTCTTAATCCAGTCTTTTCTGCTGAATTTCATCAATTTTTTTATATAAATGATAGGGTTTGTAAACCCTCCAA
>NCHJ01000129.1:1495-9876 GCA_002256765.1 Bacteroidetes bacterium 24-39-8 | reverse complement strand
TATATGATTTTGACGTGAGTATGGAAGTAGAAATGACAAGGTTTGCGGGTCTAACAGTTCCTGCGGTTCTTAGGTATAAGGGTGATTGGGATGTGATATTTAAAAAGCGTGAAAGAGCCTTGTTTACTGCTACCCTTTTTGATTTCAAAAAATAATTGTTGTAATAAAAAAGGGCTACAAAAATGCAGCACCCTTAATCATCCCCCGATGATTCTTATAATAAACGCTATAAGCTGTTTAAATACTCCAATATTTGTGCCAATTTTTTCTTTTCTGGATTAAAACTGAAATTCACAATATTTCCTACATCATTTACCAATTTAGTACCTAAATAAAAATCTTTACCAATCTTTGAAATAGAAACTAAAGTCATTTTGGTACCCAATGGAACATCGCTAGTTTTAAAGGATCTAGAACTTAAATCGCTTTTTAATGACAATACGGTTCTTGAGTTAGCAAACACTGCAAAGACCATGGTATTTTTATTGGTATAATTAGGTGGTAATATGCCATAAATATTGGTCAATTTGGTATTGGGTAATAATGCATGTTGTGCGCTCACCCATCTGAGTTTTTTGGTTTCCAATATATAACCTCTTCTCTCTCCGTTGCCAGAACCTTTAACCCATATTTTCAACTTGCTAGTATCATTGTCAGGAAGCCAATTATGTGCGGAATCTAATGGCCCATTTGGAATAGGAAATCCTTCTTTACCATTATAAACTTGCATATAGGTCTTAGGCGCTTCCAAATCTGTCCATTTAATTTTCATACTAGAACCTGGTGCCAATACCAATTCAGTACCATTTTTGCTAATTCTAATGAAAAAAGCACCACCTGTTTCTAAGGGTAATCCATTACTGCTATTGGGTCTGAAGGTCTTGATGAAGTCTCCTTTTTTTAAGATTTTAAGCAATTCAATTTTTGCTTTTCCATCTAGAAATAAGCCAGTACCTGTGGTTAAACTATTGCCCTTAATTTCTAATTCTAAACTGTCTCCAAATTCAATAGTTTGATCCTTAGTCAAATCTATAGAATCTGTAAAATAGGATTTTTGAAAAAGGCTATCAGCCAGTGAAAAAATATTAGCAGTGTTACTGATAGATTTTACCCAAGCAGTATCATTGAGTTCATTATTATTATATGGTTTGAAATCATTGTTCAAACCTTCCTTGGCACATGATCCTAGCAAAAGAAGCAAGGCTATGGGTAAGATGTAAGCAAATCTTTTCATGTTCATCCCGTTATTATTCTTGAGATACATTGTTTAATTGTTTTGTTGCCCAGACTTATCTATTCAAATTAAATCTAAGACCTATTGCCAAGCCTCCCACTTGAAAACGCTGTGTATAGGGAGACAATTCACTTGTCATATTTTTTAGATTATAGCGGAAATAGGGTTCAAAAAATAAGTGCGTGTTTTCGCTAATTCTTTTTTGAATACTGATGCTGGAATAAAGTCCCATACCAATATTAGTTTTGTACAAAGAATTACTTGCTTTACTAATGGAAACAGGCTGGTATGCCGTATCAAGCATTTCTCCCTGATACCAAGAAGAAACGTTGAAAATAACCCCTGCATTAATCCCAACCCTTAGGTCATCATTTCCAAATTCATAGCCTAGGGTTAAGGGAATATCAATGCTGCGATACCTGTTTTTGACATTTTTTACACTATATCCAATGGTTTGTAAAACACTAGTATCACTAACCAAAATGGTATCACCTGGTGAACGAATAATGGTCCTTGCTGTAATAACAGTGGTTACTTTAATTTCGTTTTCATTTCTGTAAACAAATTTTTGGTTGATTTGCGAATACTGAAGACCTGTTTTCAAAAGGAAGTGATCATTAAGGGGTTTTACCAAACGAATGCCAGCAGAATAACCTACTTGCATTTGTTCACTACTGTCTTTGCTATTTAGATATTGGGCAGACGCATTAATATTGGAAACCGATTTAAAAGCATAATCTGGAGATGCATAAACTTCCATTGCCCAATCTGTATTGAAAGTGGATGATTTGCCTCTAACCGTAGGACAGATTATGATGGCTTTGAATTTTTTATCATGGGCATTGGCCGATAGTTGTTTATTTACCATGCCCATTTGTTGAAACCTAGATTGGTTGCTCAAACCAATAGTATTGCCGCTTGGATGATAACTGTTATAACTAGCATTTTGGTCTTCAAATGACTGGTTGTTTTCTACGCCTGTAGTGATGGTATTATTGATGCCAATAGGTTGCGTATTGGATACTTGGTTAATGCTAACATCTGTATTTGGGCTACTAATAAAATAGGTGTCAGGGTTTCTATTGCTGATAAAAGTTTCCACCTTAGTGGATGAATTTGGAACTTGCTTATCAGAAGGAGTAGCGGTATATAAAGCAGTGTTTTTGTCTTTTTGAGTAGCAGTAGGAATCAATAGGCTTTGGGTAGTTTTATTTGGTTCAGAAGGGGAATTAATAGCATCAGTTTGTTGGTCCTTGCTTTTGCCGGTATTCAAAGCAAGGCCAATAGCTCCTGTAATTACAGCAGCAACTATCAATCCTTTTCCAGTTTGTTTTGGAAGAATAAAACCCATGGGTTTCTTTTCCTTTTCCGGGCGGATTTTTTCCCATAGACCCTCCGGCACCGGTGCCGAGTGATCTTTGAGCTTCTCTTTGAAGAAGTTGTCAAACGATTGATCTGTCATATTATACAGCAATTTTTTGTAATTGTATGATTTGTTGTTGCAGCATTTTTCTTGCCTTCACCAGTTGGCTGCGGCTGGTGCCGGGTTGTATATGAAGCATTTCTGCTATTTCATCATGACTATAGCCTTCTATTACGTTTAAGTTGAAAACCACTCTATAACCTTCTGGTAATTGATTAATCAACTTCATCAAATCTTCCTGACCTAAATGCGCATAAGCATAGGGGTCTAGTTGTGGGGCATTTCCGCTGTTCTCGTCTATTTCTTTAAAATGCAATTTCTTTTTTTCTAAATGTCTAATGGCCGTATTAACAATAATCCTACGTATCCATCCTTCAAAACTTCCTTCAAACTTGAACTGATGAATATATTGGAACACTTTAATAAAGCCATCTTGCATAATGTCTTCGGCTTCCATGGAATCATTCGCGTATCTCAAGCATACAGACATCATTTTACCTCCGAATTGCTCAAAAAGCATACGTTGGCAATTTGCATCTTGCTTGATACATCCTTTAATAAGATCGGTCTGCGTCACCGGCGATTGTTTTGTTGTCAACAATGTTAAGATACCATGATAAGCAAAAATGTTGCCTGAATGTATTTTCCCAAGCTAAGGAAAACAAAAAATCCTGAATGGAACCATTCAGGATTGTTAATCTTTGATTTTGAGGTAGTTAAACAGCTAAAAACTGGTCATGTATATAATCTACTACGCTCACCAAGCTATTTGTTTCTTGATAAACGGCCAATTGCCTATCTGCGCCAGTGCCTTTTTCAAATATTCGAGCTATTTGGTCTACCATATGTCTGCTGCCCAATTCGTCTACCACATCGTCTACAAAATCCAATAATTCATAGATGAGCAAACGGGTGTTTACTTCTGTTTCCTTACCAAAATCAATTAAAGTTCCGTCAATACCATATCGGCTTGCCCGCCATTTGTTTTCAGTAATGAGGGCTCGCTCATAAATCATGAAATTCAAGTTTTTGGAACGCAGTTTGTAAATCTTGGCGCAAATTGCTTGGAATAAGGCCGCAATAGTAATGGTTTCCTGAACCGTCATTGGTACATCACAGATTCTAAATTCTACCGTATTGAAAAATGGGTGTACCCTTAGGTCCCACCAGATTTTCTTAGCGTTGTCAATGCAATTGGTTTTGATCAGCAGGTTTACATAATTTTCATATGCTTCAATGCTTTCAAAATAATCCGGAATACCAGTTCTGGGGAATTTATCAAAGACCTTGGTGCGAAAAGATTTATAGCCTGTTTCTCTTCCTTCCCAGAAAGGAGAGTTGGTACTCAATGCATACACGTGTGGCAAAAAATAACGTGCCGTATTGGCAATATGGATAGCCATTTTACGGTCTTCCATACCAACATGCACGTGTAGTCCAAAAATGAGGTTACTTCTGGCAGCCTCCTGTAATTCGTTCACAATTTGATTATACCTAACATGGTCAGTAATCAATTGGCTTTCCCAATGGCTAAAGGGATGTGTTCCAGAAGCACCCATCCAAAAACCTAGACTCCCCGCAATTTCAGAAATAGTACCCCTTAAAGTAGCCACATCTTTAAATGCTTCATCAATGTCTTGGCAGATATCAGTTCCTACTTCTACCACAGCTTGGTGCATTTCTGCCTTTACTTTGTCCTTCAAAAGCTTTTGACCTTCTATGACAATTTTTTGTTCGTGACTGGCCAATTCTTTGGTATTGGGATCCAATACCATGTATTCTTCTTCCACCCCTAGGGTGAACTGTTTGTAATTCAAATTACCCATTTGACCTCCTTGTTCTTATACTTCAGTTTTTGGATTGATTAGTTTGCTTAGGGATATAATCCTAGTTTGGAAGCCCCTCTCTTGACATATTCACCCCAAGTAAGGTTGTCTTGACCTGGTTGTTGGGTCTGTGCTTTTTCAATAGCATAATTAGCAGCAGTTTCTACTACCCAATCAAAATTGGACTGTCCTACACTTTTAATATCTGCATCAGGTGCTGGATTACAGAAGTCAATGGCATAAGGTACGCCATCTCTTAACGCCAGTTCTACAGTGTTGAAATCATAACCCAAATAAGCATTAATTCTAAGAACTATCTCTTCCATCATTTTTAGCTTTTCAGCGGATGGTGCAAAGTCTGCCGCATAACGCAAATGGTGCGGATTACGAGGCTCATAACTCATGATACGCACATGTTTGCCTCCAATACAATAACAACGATAATATTCTTCAAATACAATTTCTTCTTGTAATAACATCACCAATTGTCCTGTTTCACCATGCTTTTCAAAAAAATCATCCTTGTCTTCTAGACGATAAACATTTTTCCAACCCCCTCCAGCGAATGGTTTCATATACGCAGGAAAACCAACATAGTTAAAAATGGTTTCCCAATCCAAGGGATATGAAAGGTTACTAAAGGATTGGTCTGATGTATCAGAGGGTAATTCCCTTGATGGCAAAATCACCGTTTTGGGAACTGGGACATTAATTTTTGTAGCCAAACAATTATTGAAGAATTTTTCATCGGCACTCCACCAAAAGGGGTTATTAATTACAGCGGTTCCACAAATTGCCGCATTTTTTAAATAAGCCCTATAAAAAGGAACATCCTGACTAATTCTATCAATGATTACTGCATATTCACTGGCTTCACCCTGCATCACTTTGTCAATACGAACGGGTTCAGCCATAATACCGGGAATCTTTTTTTCATTAACTCTTTCCACAAAAGCCATTGGGAAACTTCGTTCTTGTCCAAACAACACACCTATTTTTTTCATTGCTTTAATTTTAGGGATTCTTATTTATGAAATTGAATTTACTGAAACTCGGTCAAATTTTAAAACATGGTTTTTAATATAGCGTATAAGTAGCGGCTTTTTTAAACATTTTAAAGCTAAAATTCTGGCCAGTCCTTATTTTTGGAAATGCCAACCACCAAAAAAGCCATAGATTTTAATAAATTAGAAACCCTACGCTGTAATCTTTATTCTGATTATTTGGAAAGAGAAGTGGTGATAGATATTTATGCTCCTAAAGAAAGAAATCTTGCTATCCATTATAGTCTCTTGTTGGTAAATGATGGACAAGATTTGCCAACAATGCCTTTTGATTATTTGTTAAATGAATTATGGGAAAAGGGGGAATTAGAGCCTATGATTTGTGTAGGGATTCATTGTGGACCAAATAGGAAAATGGAATATGGCACCGCATATTCTCCAGATTTTGATGGGAGGGGAGCTCATGCGGGTTTATACACTAAGTTTATTTTTGACGAGCTAATTCCTTTTTTGAGAAAGGAATTGAAAATGCCTTCATTTAAAGACAAGTCTTTTGCAGGGTTTTCTTTAGGTGCCCTTAGTGCCTTAGACATTGTTTGGAACCAACCCAATCAGTTTAATCGAGTAGCGGTGTTTAGCGGCTCACTTTGGTGGAGGAAAAAAGCTTATGATGATGGCTATGATGATGAAAAAGATAGACTCATGCATTTGCAAATTAGGAAAGCTGATTTTTATCCATGGTTGCGTTTTTATTTGCAGTGTGGCAGTTTAGATGAGACCGCAGATAGAAATAAAAATGGAATTATTGATTCCATTGATGATACACTTGACTTGATAGTAGAATTAAAAGCCAAGGGTTATACCGATGAGCATATTCATTACAAATTGATAGAAGGAGGCAAGCATGATGTTCCTACTTGGGGGCAAGCTTTTCCTGATTTTTTAAAATGGGGATGGGGATTAAGTGAAGAGTGGAAGAAGAAGTGAAGAGTTAAGAGTGAAGAGTGAAGAGTGGAGGAAGAAGAAGTGAAGAGTTAAGAGTGAAGAGTGAAGAGTGGAGGAAGAAGAAGTGAAGAGTGAAGAGTGAAGAGTGAAGAGTGGAGGAAGAAGAAGTGAAGAGTGAAGAGAGGGTAGAAGAAAGTAAAGCATAAAGAATTGGGCATAAAAAAAGACCTCGAAATTTCGAGGTCTTTTTTTTATTTATGTAGTGATTCTCTTAGAAGATATAACGTACACCCAATTGTGCTTGCCATACATCTGAAGTAAATACACCCTTACGGTAAGTGCTATACACTAATGCGTTGTTGACAGTGTTGAACCTGTACAAAGGAAGACCATTTGCGTCAAGACCTCTGAAGTTTAACAAAGATCTATTGTTTACTACATAGCTAACACCAGCGTTGTTGTCAATCATGTTACCAATATTGAAGATATCAGCACGCAATTGAATGGTATGTCTGTTTTTTCCAGCAGTAAATAATTCCAATACTGCAGAAGCGTCAATCCTAGTCAAATAAGGCATTAAACCACCGTTACGTTCTACATAAGAACCCCTGTTTTTCTTCAGATAGTCGTCTTGGTTAATATAGATATCAAATGCGTCTTTTTGCATTTGAGCGGTAAAGGTTTGAGCAGATGCACCAGAACCAATACTGTATTGTTGGAAGTTCATTTCAGCTTGGTTTCTTGGAATGTACATCAAATCATTACCAAATACACCGTCGCCATTCATGTCTCCAGAATAAGTATATGATATCCTACCCCAATTCTTAGTTTCACTGAAAATAGAGAATTGAATTGCAGCGTTTTTACCAATTTCTGTACGGTAGTTGATGTTGGCAATAAAACGGTTTCTTAAGTCATAATCAGAGAAAGCAATATCAGGTCGGTTATTACCATTTACTGAACGGTTACCTGTCCAGCTGCTTGATGCAATAGATCCTGGGTTAATATAGTCTTTGGCACTACCAAAGTTATACGCAAACATCCATCCAAAACCTTTAGCTCTTAATGGCTTTTCCACTTTTACAGTAGCAGTCATAGAACCACCATAAGATCCGCTCTTCATTACAGTAGCATCTGTAATATTCGGATTGATTCTGATGGCTGAAGCTGAAGTGTTTAAGGAAGAGACACCACCAGAAATGGCGTTAGGATTAGCATAACGTAATCGCTGATCAGGTCCGTTAAAGGTTCCTACAGGTGCTTTTAGATTGGCATTATAGTAGAAAATACTATTAATGGCTTGTGTGAATACTAATTCACCACCTACTACAATGTCTTTGTAGATTTTGTAGTCTACAGCCAAGTTAGTACGGAATACTTTAGGAAATCTAAATGTTTCTTCAGAAGTGGCTATATTATAGGTAGGAGCCGGTACTAATGGATTTGGAACAAATCCTGGTGGAGCTGAAGAAGGTGTTGTTGGTCTAAAAGGAATACTTGTAGTTCCTGTGGAGGATGTTTGGTTGATACTTCCGTTTAACACACCATTATTACCAACTTGGTTGCTGATAAATACAAAGGGAGGTCTACCTGTGAATAAACCTGCACCGCCCCTTACTTGAATTCGTTTGTCACCATTAATATCATAGTTAAATCCAACCCTAGGGCTCACCATCAATTTAGCAGATGGCAATTTAGAAGTGCTCAATTTGGTTGGTTGACCCATTTCATTCAAGAAACTATAACCATCTACTTGAGGGTTGGTAAAACCTCCTCCAACAAAATAAGGCACTTCTAAACGTACTCCATAAGTTAGGTTGAAATTCTTTTCTAATTCAACTTCATCTTGTATGTAAGCACCAATATTTCTAGCTTTTGTTGTTGCATACCAAACAGCACCACCAGGTAGATTACTATATGAAGACGAATATTTTAATGCTACTGGGTTA
>NCHJ01000129.1:0-1420 GCA_002256765.1 Bacteroidetes bacterium 24-39-8 | reverse complement strand
TACCATTAACTTGAGCAGTGAATCCGTTTAAATAATCAAAACTTTCATAACTGATACCTGCTTGAATAGTGTGTTTACCACCATAAAAAGTAAGGTTATCAGAGAACTGCCAAGTGTCAGTGTTCAATTTGTTATTTGGCGTAAATGGATCATTACCAAAAGTCATGTAAGTGGTATTATTACCATCTTGAATATCTACAGTTGGGAAATCACCACCTTTTATAGATCTATAATCCCTATTAGCAGTATATCCAAAAATGACTTCATTGTTCAATTTATTGCTAAATCGGCTGTTTAACTGGCCAATAACAGAATAAATATCATTGTTGATTACATATGCAGTATTTTGGTAGCTCATTGCATTAATACTATTTCTAGCTCCACCAATAGATCCAGAACTACTAATTTGAACATCTTTTTTAGATTTTAAGTAATTTCCACGGATACTAAACTTGTGTATATCATTGATGTTCCAGTCAATACGTGCAAGTGCTTTATCACTTGTTGTTAAGTAAGAATAATCTTGATAGGCACCAGTTGAATAACCAAATTTAGATTGTAAAAAGGTTGTCATAGCTTCAAGGTCGGAAGCTTTAACACGGGTTACGTTTCCACCAGAATTACTTCCAGTACTAGCTACAAAACTACTTCCCGGATCAGTTCTTCTTTCACCTTCATAGTTAACAAAGAAAAATAGTTTGTTTTTGATAATGGCACCGCCCAGGCTTCCACCAAATTGTTTTACATCAAAAGCCGTAGTAACCACATTTTGTTTTCCTTGAGCACCAGCTTTGGTTCCAACAAGTCCTTCATTTCTGTTATTGTAAAAACCAGTTCCGTGTAAAGTGTTAGTACCAGATTTAGTAACAGCATTGATACTTGCACCAGTAAAACCAGCGTCTCTTAAATTGTAAGGAGAAACGTTTACTTGAATTTCTTCAATCGCGTCCAAAGAAATTGGAGTTGAGTTGGTTTGGCTACCATTCAAAGCTTGTAGACCAAAGCTATTGTTGAATATAGACCCATCTAAAGTAAAGTTGATAGCCCTGTTATCTTGACCACCAAAAGAAGTACCATTTGACTGAGGTGTCATTTTGGTAAAATCAGTGATGCTTCTAGACAAAGTAGGTAAAGAAGAAAGTAAACGCTTGTTGATATTGGTACCAGTACCTTTTCTGTCTTTAGAAATTAAAGCACCTTTTCTTGCACCAGTTACCACCACTTCTTGCAACTGAGCATTAGCATCAATTAAAGCAAGGTCAATCACACTAGGCTCACCCAATTGGATGTAAACATCAGATACAGTTTCTGTTTTAAGTCCTACATAACTTACTGTGATCTTATAAGGACCACCAATACGCAGACCTGGTAGGTTAAACCTACCTGTTGTTGCAGAAACAGTTTTGTACTTGGTTCCAGA
>NCHJ01000128.1 GCA_002256765.1 Bacteroidetes bacterium 24-39-8 | reverse complement strand
AATCAAATTCAATGTCTGATACGAGGTGTGCTTTAATACCTGTATATGGAACAAACATGAGTGCAGAAACTATAGGTACTGGATTAGTAGGTAGTACATCTAGCACAGGTTCTATTGGAGGAGGCGGAGGAAGTTATGGAGGTAATAATAATTCTTATGTTACATACTCATGTCCTACTACAATTTGGTGGTGTGAATCTGGTGATTATAGACTTGTAGATGGTGTTTTATTTACACCTGATAATTTTCCTGGTAAAGAGACTGGAAATCCATGGTTGTGGTGGGAAAACCCTGAGTACAACATTGCATCATGGGACCCTGTGAATGATCAAGCAATTATTGATCAAATTAATCAAGAGGATGCAGCTGACGATCTTGCATATTCAAATAATCCTTGTGGTCAAACCGGTAGATACGGAAATCTTATGTGGAAAGGCACTCTTGAACACGTCATGATACAGTTTGACTATATAAATAAAAACTCAAATGGATATAGAGAATACAAAATTCCTTTTAGTGGCCAATCTGGGTCAAATCCTGGTTATGTGGATATAGCTAATACTCTAACAAATGAGATGTTTGAAATAAAACCTAATAATTTTCTGAGCATTTCGGAAGCTAGAGCAGAAATTGAAAATTATGTGAATAAAGCAAATACGTATTGTCCTCCCATTAATACAAATAGTAGTCCAGTCTGGATTTATGGCACACAATATTCCGATACATATTTACCAAACCCTAAGGATCCTTCAACCTCAATACATTCTAAGTTTCAAGAACCTGGTGTAATTACATATGAATATTCTGCAAGAGTTCCATTAACATCTGTAGCAATCCCTCAAAATATTTATGATAAGTTGAAATTACTTTTTAGGTATTATGCCAAAAATGTTAACACGTTAACTGATAAAGCAATTACAACTTTTTTAAAAGCTCCTTCAAATGCTGATATACTTGAATTCATTAAAGACAATAAATATAAAATTGGGCTTTCAATTGTCTTAGCAACAGTGTTAGAGGATATACTGACTTATGGTGTTGGTGTAGTTGATGATGTCCCAAGCTTTATATTTGCTTTAAGAATAATTAGAATAGGTTCAAAACTTTAATATAATGACAGAGTTCTTCATTAGTGAAAATTTTTTAGATACTGCAGTACAGGTTTACCTTAGGGATTGCAAAATTATTGTTTCTAAAGAATTCTTGCGCTGTGCTGAAATTCAACTCAAAAAATATTTTGAAGAACAGACTGGTATAAGAGTGACTAAAAGAATTCAACTGGGTTTTACCCCCATATTAAGTGAATTTGAAACACATGTTGAAGTAAAAATACATGAAGGTGTTTCTAGTTTATTGTACAATTTATGGTTTGGTTCTAAAGTGTATTTTGTTCATATGGCATGGGCCAGTCATTCTTTAAGAATTTACCAAACAAGCGACACGGATATTGATTGTAACGATATTGTTTTTTGGTTAGGCGGTCTGGAGCAAATTAGGTTAGATTAATTTGTCCTTTTTCAATTTGTAATATTTGATAATCCTCTCATTTAAAGTTTGGCGATGGGACGATCATTAGATTGTCGTTAAAAATATCTTTTATGTCTGAAAAATCAGTCATAAATCATTAAAAAATCAATTAATGACTGAATAATCATACAAAAATCCTAATTTTGATAAAAGGACCAATCAAATGGTTTATCTATGTCAATGATGAATGAACATACAGCCATACAATGGCATGCATTGAGTGATCAAGCCCTCTTGGAATTGCTGGGTAATTTTATCAAGGAAACCCGCTTGTCTCAAAATTTGACACAAGAACAATTGGCCAACCAAGCGGGGATAGCAAGGTCTACGCTCAGTTTACTGGAGAAAGGGTCCGGAGGAACCATCCTGTGTTTGATTCAAGTATTGCGCATCTTAGACCAGTTGTCTATTTTTAAACAATTACAAAGACCGGTTCAAGTAAGACCTTTGTTATTAGCAAAACAGGCAAAGACCCAAAGAAAAAGAGCCAGTAACAAGCAATCAAATGATCCTTTGTCAACAAATGCTGATTGGTAATGATTGATGCAGCTTATATACATCTTTGGGGTAAAAGGGTTGGTGCCATTGCATGGGATGCTGCTACCCATCTTGGAAGCTTTGAATTTGAACAATCTTTTCTTTCTCAAAATTTAGATTTAGCGCCACTAAAAATGCCCATTTCCCAAGCAAGAGGAAGGGTCTATAGTTTTCCGGAATTAAGCCAAAGCAATACATTCAAAGGATTACCAGGACTCTTGTCCGATGTGCTTCCAGATAAATATGGAAACACCCTTATCAATGCATGGTTGGCACAACAAGGTAGACCTGCCAATAGCCTTAACCCAGTTGAGATGCTTTGTTTTATTGGTAAACGAGGCATGGGCGCACTGGAATTTGAACCTGCTGAACCACAAGCAGGAGCGGCGTCCACTAAAATTGAAATGAATCACTTGGTTCATATTGCCCAAGAGATTATGCTAGGAAGAAAGGAATTTCAAACCAACTTATCAGCGGATGAGCAAAAAGCCCTAGCACAAATTTTAAAAATAGGAACTTCAGCAGGAGGAGCCAGGGCCAAGGCTTTGATTGCTTTTAACGCTCAAACAGGTGAAGTAAGATCAGGGCAGGCAGAAGCGCCAAAAGGATTCACCCACTGGTTAATCAAATTTGATGGTGTTGTAGATACGCAACTGAGCTTGGGCGATGGTCCACTAGGAACCAGTAACGGTTATGGACGCGTAGAAATGGCTTATTATAAAATGGCGTTGGCATCTGGCATTGACATGATGGAATCCAGATTATTGGAAGAGCATGGAAGGGCACATTTTATGACCAAAAGATTTGACCGAATACCAGATCAGGGCAAACTGCATGTGCAGAGTTTTTGTGGTATGCAGCACGTTGATTTTACAGAAATCAGTGCTTATTCGTATGAACAGTTGTTTCAAACCATGCGAATGTTGCGGTTAAGCTATCCCGAAGCGGAACAATTATTCCGGAGAATGGTCTTTAATGTACTTGCTAGAAACTGTGATGACCATACCAAAAACTTTGCCTTTACCATGAATCAATCAGGACAATGGCATTTATCACCAGCTTATGATATTTGCCATGCGTATAGACCCGGCAGCCCTTGGGTAAGCAGACAATCTTTAAGTGTGAATGGACAAAGAGACCAGATTTCACATCAAGATTTATTAGCAGTTGCAAAGTCTATGAATATTAAAAAACCTGCGCAAATAGTTGATGAGGTCAAAACTCAAGTAAGCCGTTGGGAATACTATGCAGAAGAACAACAAGTTCCAACGCCACTGCTCAAAGCCATTCAATCAACCTTGCTTGTTTAGGTTAATGAGTGGTCAGGCATTGATGCTTCTTTAATCCATACCATTCCCGGCTGTTTGCCTTTTTCAAAACTGCCCAAACGATTCTCAAAACCAAGGGCCTTGGCTCCGTTAAACGTAGCCCATTGCAGGATCTCTGTAAGTGGAATCTGCGGATAATTTGCTTGTATGGTTTTGATCTCTGCAAGAATACTGAGTTGGTGATTGCTGGCCAAGCTATCGGTACCCAAGACAAGGCTGCAGTTTTTTTGACGTAATAGCTCAATGGGTGGGAGGGCTTTGTTAATGTATAGATTGGCATTCACGCACAAACAGAAATGGTATTGGGTTTGCTGCGCCTCTGATAATGCTGCAATAAAATCAAGATCTGCTTCCTTGGTAAAAGTATCATGCACCAACAATACCTGTTTGGCTCCTGCAAAATGATGCGCCACGGATTGTACGCTGCTTTTTCCAGTGGGATGGTAGAAACTTGTATCCACTTTTAATAGTTCATAGAGTCTGGTAAAGTCTCCTTTATGGTAGCCCAGAAAATCGTCTTCAAAATCGGTTTCTTGGTTATGAAGGGATGTGGTTTTGCCATGATAATATGGCGCCATCAATTCCCATAAGGCTGATGAAACGGAATAGGGTGCGTGTGCGGCCATGCTCAAACGGAAGGCATCGCCCTGCAAGGGCTCAAACTGCCGATAAGCAGCCAGACCCTGTTCAAAACGCATTGGCGCTATCTGAGGGGAGAACCCGCTGATCTCTAAAAATGTATGCCAGCTAAGGTTGTTCTTGGATTTCTGTAAAAAGCTAGTGGCGTTATTGCTAATATCGCCCACGGCAACAATGCCATTTTGGATCATGGCGGCTTCAGCGTCACTGATGGCCTGCAAAATCTCGTCTTCCGGAAAATGCCTAAGACTTAAGATAGACATGATAAAATCTACCAGACCCGTACCCTCAGGAATCAGCCCCTTCATATGGCTCAGCTCTAGATGACAGTGGGCGTTCACAAAACCTGGGCTTAGCCAGCCCGATTGGTATTGAATCTCATCCCCAGCTTCGCTGACTGGCACAATGGCTTCCACCACGCCGTGTTGGTCCATGATCAAGACCTGATCTGCCCCCAATAACTTGGTTCCGGTAAAAATGGCATCGGCCTGAAACTTGCGAAAACCCATGGATTCTTTTTCCAAAGGTGCTTAAAACCCAACAAAATCAATCATTTGAACAACTAATTTAAAAAAACATTCAAAATTATTATTGATAATCAATAAGTTACAAAGGTGTCTGTGAAAATAGTTTTCAAAAAGCTTGGAATTTAAGTCTATTGGCCCCTACCTTTGCCCCCCCGAATAAATTGGGGACATCAGACCGGTGGGATAGCACCGGGTCATTTAAAAAGAAATATTATGAGCAAACTCCATTTCACCACAAAGTCTGCGAACGCGGCTACCGTTCAACATAATTGGTATGTTGTAGACGGCACTAATCAAACCGTAGGTCGTTTGGCTTCAAAGATTGCTGCTGTTCTTCGCGGTAAGAACAAAGCTTATTACACTCCTCACGTAGATTGCGGAGACAATGTGATCATCATCAACGCCGAGAGGGTTTTGTTGACTGGTAACAAATTCCACGACAAAGTTTACATGAACTACACTGGATACCCAGGTGGTCAAAAGCAGGAAGCTGCTGAAGACTTGATCAAGCGTCGTCCTGAAGTTTTAATGGAAAGAGCTGTTAAAGGCATGCTTCCTAAAAACAAGCTTGGCCGCAAAATGGTTAAGAAATTATTCGTTTATGCAGGTGCTACACATCCACATGCTGCTCAGCAACCTAAAGAACTGAAATTCTAATTTAAACACATTCCAAACAAACTATAATGGAAAAACAAAAAAACGCAGTTGGTCGTCGTAAAGAAGCTGTTACCCGTGTGTTCATTAGCAAGGGCGATGGTAAGATCACTGTAAACGACAAGGATTACAAAGCCTATTTTCCGCTGGTTTACCTGCAAAATCAGGTAGAAGCGCCTTTAAAGACTGCCGAAGCTATTGGTAAGTTTGACATTGTAATCAACGCCGCTGGTGGTGGTTTAAAAGGTCAAGCTGAAGCTGCCAAATTAGGTATTGCTCGTGCGTTGTTAGAAGTGAATAGTGAATTGCGTCCTGCACTGAAAGCTGCCGGTCAACTTAAGCGTGATCCACGTGGTGTTGAACGTAAGAAATTCGGTCATAAGAAAGCACGTAGAAGCTTCCAGTTCTCTAAACGTTAATATTTGGGATTTGATATTGCTGTTCAAACGGTATGTCAACACCTCAATTTCAAATTTCAAATTAAAAATTTCAAATTCATACAATGGAAAATAACACTTCATTACAACAGCAACTCCTGGAGGCCGGCGTACACTTTGGTCACCTGAAAAAGAAGTGGAACCCTAAGATGTTGCCTTACATCTTTGCTGAGAAGAAAGGTATTCACATCATTGACCTGAACAAAACTGTAGACCATTTGCAGGAAGCTGCAGCGGCCATGAAACAAATTGCCAAAAGCGGTAAGAAGATCATGTTCGTAGCTACAAAAAAACAGGCTAAAGAAATAGTAAGCGAATGCGCTAAGCGTGTTAATATGCCTTATGCAACTGAACGTTGGTTAGGTGGTATGTTGACTAACTTCAACACTGTTCGTAAGAGCGTGAAGAAGATGCAGAGCATTGAAAAAATGTTGGCTGATGGAAGCGCAGAAAGCTTGACTAAGAAAGAGCGTTTGACTTTAAGCCGCGACAAGGAAAAAATGGAAAAGGTATTGGGCGGTATTGCTCAATTGGGTCGCCTACCAGCCGCTTTATTCCTTGTTGATATTGGTCACGAGCATATTGCTTTGGCCGAAGCAAAACGTTTGGGCATTACCACATTTGGTATGGTAGACACCAATAGCGATCCTAATAAGGTTGACTTTGCGGTACCTGCAAATGACGATGCTACCAAATCTATTGCTATCATCACTAACTACATTGTAGCTGCCATTGCAGAAGGTTTGGCTGAACGTCAAGCTTCTAAAGATGACGATAGTGAAGATGACAACAACAACGAAAATGAAACACGCGCTCGTCGCCTGGAAGCAGAAGCTCAAGCTGAAGCTGGCCGTGGTGGAAGAAGAGGCGGTGCTAATTCAGGTGCACCTGCTGGTGGTCCTGGTGGCGCTCCTAAACGTCGTGTTCCAAGCAGTGGAAACCGTCGCCCAGCTGGTGGTGGTGGAAGCAGATAGTAAGAATCAATTGATTGGGTCATTACGTGTTGCTCCTCTGGAACAAGGCTTAATGACCCATCTTTTATAGATTGAGTCCTACTTCATCTTTTCTTAACAGGGAAGCATTGCAAGACAATGTAAATTGTCCCGGTTAAAATATTTATAACCTTAATAACATACTACATGTCTACTGTAACAATTACCGCAGCAGAAATTAACAAATTACGTCAAGCTACCGGAGCTGGTATGCTAGACTGCAGAAAAGCATTGACTGAAACCAATGGCGATTTTGAAGGCGCTATTGATTGGTTGCGCAAGCAAGGCCAGAAAGTTGCTGCTAAGCGTAGCGACCGTGAAGCCAAAGAAGGTGTGATTATTGCTAAAACTTCTGCTGATAACAAAACTGGTTTTGTTGTTTGCATTAGCTGCGAAACTGACTTTGTTTCTAAGAACGCTGACTTTGTTGCATTTGCACAAAGCATTGCTGACGCTGCCGTTGCTAACAACGTGAAAAGCGCAGAAGAACTGAATGAAGTATCTGTTAACGGTGCTAAGGTTTCTGACCTAATCAACGATAAATTGGCTTCTATTGGTGAGAAAATTGGTGTTGCTAAATTTGAGCGCATTGAAGCAAACTATGTAGCTTCTTATATTCACGGTGCAAACCGCATGGGTGTATTGGTTGGTTTAAGTTCTGATGCTGTTGAAGCTGGTAAAGACGTAGCTATGCAAATTGCTGCTATGAATCCTTTGGCTGTTGATCCAGATTCAATTCCTGCTGCTACTATTGAAAGAGAGCGTGCTATTGTGGTTGAAACCATGAAAGCTGATCCTAAAATGGCTGGTAAACCAGACGAAATGATTGCAAAAATTGCAGAAGGTAAATTGAATGCGTTCTTTAAAGAGAACACATTGTTGGCCCAAGCTTTTGTAAAAGACGGTGGCAAAACTGTTGGAGAATATTTGAAATCAGTTAACGCTGATTTGAAAGTTACCCAGTTTGTACGCGTTGCTTTGGGATAATATTCTAGCAAATATTTTTATAAAGGCTGTCTCTTTGAGGCAGCCTTTTTTATGTCCATGATAATTAGTTATTTTTAGTTGTAACCACACCCCTAAATTTTTATGCAGAAATTCCTGTTGCTGATTGGCTTGATTCCTTTCATTTCTAATGCTCAAGTAAAGCCTTCTTCAAAAAAAGCTGCACCCCTGATTGAAAGTATTACCAGCGATACAGTTAAAGGAAAATGTACAGCATTTGTTTTTGAATACGACCAATTAAAAAGGGTCAGTAGTATCACAGAAAAAGAAATTGAAATAAAAAAAGGGCCCGAGAATAAAACTAGTACAATTGAAAGAAAAATCGAGGTTCAAATATTTCAATATCGTCAAAAAGAACAGATTCCTTTTGCAAGGCAAATAGATTCTTATGAAGATGAAACTGGAGAACTAATTCCTGAGTACCAAAAATTGGAATATTTTCTATTTAAAAACGGCAAACGCATTGGTGACAGTGCCGTTTATCCTCTATATAAAAGGAAAGTAAATGCACAAGTTGCCACTTTTGTGCAGACGCCAACTGAAGTGACTCATGAATTGGATCTAAGTGAAAAGGATTCAACTACATATCATCCACCCAATATTTATTATAATCATTTTACAATTGGTAACCAAAAAAATATAGAGGATGAATCATCAGAACATATTATTAGTTTCAGATTCAATCCTAGAGTATATTTTACTTTTACCAAATTTGATCAAGCCATTAATCCATTGTATCAATTAAATATTGCGCCAATACTTTCCAACGAAAAAATCAGTATCAGCTA
>NCHJ01000127.1 GCA_002256765.1 Bacteroidetes bacterium 24-39-8 | reverse complement strand
GGCCTAGGACATCTGACAAGAGAGTTGGGCATTCATATTGAAAACAGACATAGGGCAGGTGGAGACGCTTTGGCAACTGCAAAAGTTTTGCAATTGATTCTTGCAAAAAATGGGCTACCTGTCATCAAAGAAATGCTTAAAAAGGAAGACAGGTTTCAGATTTTACCGCCCAACCTTCCTGAACAACAAATCAAAACTTTGCCTGCCCAACCTGGCGTTTATTATTTTAAGGACGCAAAAGGAAAAGTAATTTATGTTGGAAAAGCAAAGCAATTAAGTAAACGGGTTGTCAGCCATTTTACAGGTTTGGATACTAGCAAAAAAAGACAGGAGTTTTTAAGAAATATTCATAGTATAGATTTTACAACCTGTCCAACTGAGTTTAGCGCTTGTTTGCTGGAAAGCGTTGAGATTAAAAGACTTTGGCCAGCATATAATAAAAGTCAAAAAAGATACGAACAGCTATGGGGTATTTATCATTTTGAAGATAATAGGGGTTACCTAAGGTTAGCTATTGATAAAAAACAAAAACATAGTCAACCATTTGCAGTTTTTCCAATGCTTGCAGATGCACATAGAATGCTATGGAAATTGGTTAGAGATTTTTCTCTAGATCCTGTACTTTGTTTTCTTGACAAGACCCAAATAAAAGAATATCCTGATCCAGAGACATATAATTTAAATGTTTCAGCAGCTATGCATTGGGTACAATCTCAAAATGAAACATTTTTGATTCGGGATAAAAACAGTTGCATTTTAGTGGAAGCGGGGCGTTTTTTTGGAATGGGCTCCATTGAGGCTAAAGAGTCAGTAACTGAATTGGAATCAGCAAAATCATTGCTTACTCCTTACCCTGAAAATGAAATTATCAGGTCAATGATTAGAAATTTTGTTGAAAGAAATCCCAATAAAGTTATTCGTATTGTCTGATTATATATTGTGATTAACTTCTAATATTTCTATTTTTTCTTTTCCAAGCCAGCACCTACATTCGCATCCCTTTGTTAAGCAATCAAATATTTTTTGAATCATGAGTGAATTCGGTGCCCTTATTGCCAGTAAGTTAAATATTCGTCAAACACAGGTTTTAGCTGTTTTAGAATTATTAGAAGAGTCGGCAACAATTCCATTTATTGCACGGTATAGAAAAGATAAAACAGGTGGATTAGATGAAGTGCAAATACAGCAAATTCAGGATGAACAAAAGTTTTTCAAAGAAATAACAGAAAGAAGAACATTCATCATCAAAACTATTGAGGAGCAAGGTAAAATGACAGAAGCCCTTTTGCAAAAGTTGCAATTAGCAAGCACCATGTCTGCCTTGGAAGATATATACTTGCCTTATAAGCCTAAAAGGAAAACTAAGGCACAAACTGCTAGAGAAAATGGATTAGAGCCCTTGGCAAAATTATTGTTGGAACAAGGTCCCAATCCTTTAGAACCCCAATTGCCTCCTTTTTTAAATGAGCATGTCACTACTGTAGAAATTGCATTACAAGGGGCTAGGGATATCTTAGCCGAGTTGGTGAATGAGAATGCTGAAAATAGGGCTAAACTGAGAAAGTTGTTTGAAGATGCAGCATTGCTTCAAAGCAAGGTTTTAGAAGGCAAAGAAACAGAAGGTGTAAAGTATAAGGATTATTTTGATTTTACAGAACCTATTCATAAAATTCCATCACATAGAATCTTGGCGGTATTGCGTGGGTTTTTAGAAGGGTTTCTAAGAATGGGAATCCAACCACTGGAAGAGGATGCTTTAGAATTATTGGAAAAGCAATACGTAAAGGGTTTTTCTGAATCTTCTATACATGTAAAGAAAGCTATTAGAGATGCTTATAGAAGATTACTTCAGCCAAGTTTGGAATCAGAATTTAGGTCGGCTTTAAAACAAAAGGCAGACGAAGAAGCTATTACTGTTTTTGCTGAAAATTTGAGACAATTATTATTAAGTGCGCCTCTTGGAAGTAAGCGAATCTTGGCCATTGATCCTGGTTACAGAACAGGATGCAAAATAGTATGCTTGGATGAAAAAGGAGAATTGAAAAAAACAGATTTAATTTTTATTCATGAAGCTAATAGGCTTTCAGATGCCGAATATCGGATTAGAGATTTGGTAAAAATCTATAAAATTGAAGTTTTTGCTATTGGAGATGGAACTGCAGGAAGAGAAACAGATCAATTTATCAAAAAAATGGATTTGGGCATACCTGTATTTATGGTGAATGAAGACGGAGCCTCTGTTTATTCTGCATCAGAAACAGCAAGAGAAGAATTTCCAGAGCAAGATATTACTGTTCGTGGAGCAGTCAGTATTGGAAGAAGGCTAATGGATCCTTTGGCAGAATTGGTTAAAATTGACTCCAAGAGCATTGGGGTTGGACAATATCAACATGACGTTAATCAATTCAGATTAAAAGAAAGACTAGACCAGACTGTTATAAGTTGTGTAAACAATGTTGGTGTTAATTTAAATACCGCTAGTAAGCATTTATTAGCTTATGTAAGTGGTATAGGAATTGGTTTGGCAGAAAATATTGTCAAATACCGCTCTGAAATTGGCAAATTTACTAACAGAGAACAATTATTAAAAGTTCCAAGGTTAGGAGGCAAGGCTTTTGAACAATGCGCTGGATTTCTTAGAATTCCTAATGGAGAACATCCCTTAGATAAGAGCGCTGTGCATCCAGAAGCATATCCTGTTGTGGCAGCTATGGCAAAAGATTTAGGATTAGGCGTTACTGATTTGGTTGCTAATGAAGCCGTACTGAAAGATTTAAATCCTAAGAAATATGTTTCTGAACAGTTAGGTGAATTAACCATACGTGATATCCTTAAAGAGTTAGGTAAGCCGGGTTTGGATCCACGTTCTGAATTAGAACAGTTTGAATATGCTTCTATTTATAAAATGGAAGACGTAAAATTGGGAATGATTGTACCAGGAATGGTCACAAATATTACTCGTTTTGGAGCTTTTGTAGATATTGGCGTAAAACAAGATGGTCTAGTTCATGTAAGCGAAATTTCACACCAATATATTACAGATCCAAATGAGGCACTTAAGCTAAATGATAAAGTGTTGGTAAAAGTGCTAGAAGTAGATTTAGTTCGTAAAAGAATTGCTTTGTCTATTAAACAGACCCAAGAAGCACCTTCCAAATCAGCTAGACCTCAAAGAAGCCATCAACCCATAAAACAAACCCAATTAAAGGAGCCCGATTTGTCTTCAATGGATGTTTCCGATGCCTTAGCCTTACTTAAAAAAAGGTTTGGGAAATAGCCCATTTATAGTCGGTTTTTATTTTCCAAGCTAGGGGATTTTGCGTAAATTGTACTGTTAAACAGGATCTTACGGAATTGCAATAACCCAATACATGCCATCGCAAGGAATCATGCAGCATTTGAAAAAAGAGTTTTCCCACTTGGTGCAGGTTCATGGAATTACTGCTACAATAGAGGGTTTAATTGCCATGGCAGAGGAAATATTTGCCCCTCCCATTTTATTGATTTTTATATATCAGAAAGATAGTACCAATTTGGTATTTCATAAAGGGGTAGATGCTTCAAAAATTGATTTGAAAAATATGCATTTGCAAGAATTAGACTTGCATAAAGAGCACCCTTTAATTATTCAAGATGCTGAAACCCTTCAGTCTGAATTTGTCAATTTGGGATTAGTCAACATTCCGTTTTATGCTGGTTGTATATTAAAAAGTTCAGCTGGTAATCCCATAGGTAGAGTAGAATTATTGGATACTAATCCCAGAACTGTTACTCCCAAAGACATCCATTTATTTGAGCTTTTAGGCAAACAATTGTCTCATGCTTTTATCTCAGAAATTAACCTTAAACTGGCTCAATCTGATTTGTTAACCATATTTAGCAATGCTCCGGTAGCCATGTTGGTAGCAAGGCCCGATGATGGCAAGATACTAATGGTTAATAAAGAGCTTCAAAAATTAGCAGAAACGGAAGAAACAGATTTGATAGGTAGATACACCACTGAATTTTATTCCAACTTACATCAGCGGGATCAGTTGTTAGAAATATTAAGCAAAGAAGGAACAGTTAAAAACCTAGAAGTTCAAATAAATAAAAAAGGCGGGAACAAAGCTGATTGTTTGATCTCTACGGAACTCATTTCATTTCATGGAGAAACCATGTTACTTTCTGGGTTTATTGATATTTCTGAGCGCAAACAATCTGAAACCAGTTTGGCAATCAATGAAGAAAGATTTAGGTCTTTGTATAACAGAACACCTGTCATGTTACATTCTTTGAATAATGAAGGGGAGTTCTTAAGTGTAAGTGATTATTGGTTGGCTAAAATGGGTTATCAACGTGAACAAGTAATTGGTAAACATATGAGCCACTTTTTTACAAAGAGTTCAATTGTGAGAAGAGAGTTAGAGAGAATGGATGAATTCTTTAAAAAAGGTTATGATTTTGATATTCCCTATCAAGCCATTAAGCGCAATGGTGAAACCATGGATGTGTTGGTTTCTGCTATTTTAGAAAAGGATCAGAATGGTCAAAATCAACGCATACTTTCTGTAATGCAGGATGTTACTGAGAAGAAAAAACTTGACATTGCCTTACAGAAATCAGAAGACAATCTAAGAACCGTTTTTGAGAATACGGATACAGGTTATGCTTTATTAGACGCTGATTTTTATATCATGTCTTTTAATCAAGCCATGCAAAGATTTGCAGAAGTGGATTTGTTTAAGACCTTGCATTTACACACATATTCTATTTTGTATTTTGCTGAAGCACGACAACAAGCGCTTTTACAAGCTATGAATGCTGTGTTAAAAGGACAAACAATCAGTTACGAGATTAATTATGTTCAAGCTGATGGTTCTGATAAATGGTATAGGATGAATATGTATCCTGTATTTGATAAAAATGAAAAAGCTGCTGGAATTATAATGGCAGTGGAAGACATTAATGAAAGAAAGCAAAACGAAATACATTTAAATAGAATTGTCAAAGAAATTACGGACTATAAATTGGCTTTAGACGAGTCTTCAATTGTATTTCTTACAGATGAAAAAGGGATGATAAGCTACGCAAACGAAAATTGTTTGCAAATGACCCAGTATTCAAGAGAAGATGTATTGAACAAGAGTATGCATTTTCTCAATTCTGGATATCATAGCAGAGAATTTTTTGCTAATCTGTGGCAAACTATACAAAGGGGAGAGATTTGGAAAGGTGAAATCAGAAATAAAAATAAAGCTGGTCAATATTTTTGGGTAGACTGTACAATTGTACCATTTATTGACAAGGATAGAAATCCATATCAATATATTGCTATTCAAAGAGATATAACCTTGAGTAAGAATGCTGAAATTGAGTTGAATAAATCATTTAGTTTGGTCAATGAACAAAATAAACGGTTATTGAATTTTTCATATATAGTTTCTCATAATCTTAGATCACATACCAGTAATATTCTTTCTATTCTTAATTTCCTTGAAAAAGAGTCTTCTGAAAAAGAGCGTTCTGAATTGATGGGGCACTTGAAGAAAGTATCAAGGTCATTAAATGATACCTTATTTAATTTGAATGAAGTTGTCTCTATTAGAAATAATATCAATTTAGTTCTTGAGCCTTTGAATTTATTGGATTATTTAAATCAGGCATTAAAGGTACAGAGTGAATTAATTGCCATTAAAAAAGCAGAGATTAAAAACCGAGTTTCTGCTAATTGTATTATCAAATGTAATCCGGCTTATTTAGAAAGTATTTTGTTGAATTTTATATCCAATGCTATCAAATACGCACACCCAGATAGAATTCCAGTATTAGAAATTGAAGCATATCAACAAAATGATCAATTAGTCCTTTTGTTTGCAGACAATGGCATTGGAATTGATCTGGAACGCAATAGAGACAAGCTATTTGGCATGTATAAAACTTTTAGTAATAACCCAGATGCTAGGGGTATTGGATTATTCATCACCAAGAATCAAATTGATGCAATGGGTGGAAAGGTTGAAGTAGAAAGCGAATTAGGAAAGGGAACACGCTTTATTATTTATTTCAACAATCCAATCCTTACAAATCAAACTTAATCCCTTGTGCTAATGGTAATTTGTCACTCCAATTAATAGTATTGGTTTGTCTACGCATATAGGCCTTCCATGCATCACTACCACTTTCTCTTCCACCACCGGTTTCTTTTTCGCCTCCAAATGCTCCACCTATTTCGGCACCACTTGTTCCAATATTTACATTTGCTATGCCACAATCGCTTCCAGCTTGTGATAGGAATTTTTCTGCTTCACGCATATTGAGTGTCATAATTGCAGAAGATAGACCTTGAGGAACTCCATTTTGTATAGCAATTGCTTGATCTAGCGTTTGATATTTGATTAAATATAGAATTGGAGCAAATGTTTCGTGTTGAACTATTTGATAATGATTTTCTGCTTCTGCAATACAAGGTTTTACATAACATCCACTTTCATAACCATTCCCGTCTAAAACAGCAGCTTCAACAATAAAATGGCAACCTTCTAGTTTGCCTTTTTCTACGGCACTTAAATACATGGATACTGCATCTTTATCAATTAATGGACCAACATGGTTATTGGCATCTAAAGGATTGCCAATTCTTAGTTGTCCATATGCTTTGACTAATTTTTCTTTAAAACTTTCATATACTTTTTCATGAATAATAAGTCTCCTAGTAGATGTACAACGTTGCCCTGCTGTACCTACAGCACCAAATACTGCTCCAATCAGTGACATATCTAAGTCTGCGTGTTCAGAGATGATAATGGCATTATTTCCTCCCAATTCTAGAATACTTTTTCCTAGTCTTGCTCCTACAGCTGCGCTTACCGCTTTACCCATTCTAGTAGAGCCTGTTGCAGAAATTAAAGAAATGGTAAGGTCATTACTCATCCATTCTCCTATATCACGCCCGCCTTGAACCAAACAGTTAACACCTTCGGGCACATTATTTTCTTTAAAAACTTTGGCAACTATATGTTGAATAGCAATGCCACATAAAGGGGTTTTTTCACTGGGTTTCCAAACGGTAGTATTTCCACAGATCCAGGCCAGAGCTGCGTTCCAACTCCAAACAGCAACCGGAAAATTAAATGCAGATATAATACCTACTACACCCAAAGGATGCCATTGTTCATACATCCTATGTGAAGGCCTTTCACTATGCATGGTTAATCCATACAATTGTCTGGAAAGTCCCACTGCAAAATCACATATATCAATCATTTCTTGTACTTCACCATATCCTTCCTGCAAACTTTTGCCCATTTCAAAACTCACCAATTTGCCTAATGGTTCTTTGTTTTCGCGTAAAGCCAGGCCAATTTGTCTTACAACTTCACCCCTTTTAGGAGCGGGCCAATTACGCCATTCCAGAAATGCTTTATTAGAAACTTCTATAGTTTTTGTATAAGCGGCTTTGTCTGCAGTTTCAACACTGGCAATTAATTTGCCATCTACAGGGGAAAAGGATTCAATGATACTGCCATTGGTTTCTATCCAATTGATTCCAGTAGAAACACCTTTGTTTTGATTTTCAATTTCAAGCAAACGTAGGAAGTCCATAACAGTTTTTTTTCAAAGTTATGATTAAACTGTTATTTGCCGCTTTTGTTGTATACCTTATTTGTTTTTGGAATGTTGTAATAAGAGGTCGTATACATTGCCATAACTGCTTCCAATTGGAATTTCTTTGCCCGCAACCACTAATTTGGTTTTACTGAACTTTTCAATTTTGGCAAGCGGTACAATAAAAGATCTATGTACGCGAATAAAATCTCTTGGTGGGAGTTTTTCTTGAATGCTTTTTAAAGTCATCAAGGTTAATACGGGACTAGGCTTGATATACAATTTAATATAGTCATCAAGGGCTTCAACAAGTTCTAAGTCTTTGAGATTAATTTTCATGATTTCGTAGTTCACTTTTACAAAAATGGAATTCAATTGTAATTCTTGTGAACCCAAGAAATCTAAATATTCTTTGGCTTTATAAGCGGCTTTTAAAAATCGATCGTATTCAAATGGTTTGAGTAAATAATCAACTGCATCTACATTAAATCCTTCCACCGCAAAATCTTTATAAGCAGTTGTAAAAACTACTGCGGGTTTTACAGTCAAAGACTTATAAAATTGGAGCCCATTAATATCTGGCATTTGAATATCCAAAAAAAGCAGGTCAACTTTGTTCTCTTGTAACCATTTTTTTGCTTCGTCTGTATTTGAGAATACCTTATCTAGTTGAAGAAAGGAAATTTTTGCACAATATTCACTGATCAATTGAAGTGCAAGAGGTTCATCGTCTATGGCTATGCAGTTTATCATGTTGTAATAATCTCAAGGTGTACAATATAAAAATTGTCCTTTATTTCATTGGTTAGCTCATATTTGTTTGGATACATTAATTCTAGTCTTCTTTTGACA
>NCHJ01000126.1 GCA_002256765.1 Bacteroidetes bacterium 24-39-8 | reverse complement strand
ATACGGTTGTAATTCCTTGGAGGATAGTGATGCAACTGATATAGGTGATGACTTCCATTGAACCTTTGACTTAAATACCTCCACTTCTACCCTTTGAAGGGTGTCTGCCCCAAATACGGTTGATTGTGCCAACAAAGAGTGCTTTTGCAGACCAATCAAAAAAAAGCAGATGAACAATATTCTAGTCAATGGATTAAATTAAAATTCCCGGACTGTCATAAAAGACGGGTCCGGGAATTGTTTATTTTATTGAAGTTATTACTTTTTAGATTGAACCAACTCTTTCACCAATTTCACGGTTCTAGTGATATCAGGAATGGCTAATGCAGCCAAATTGGGTGCATAGTGCATTGGTGCATCGGCACTAGTAATTCTTCTAATAGGAGCATCTAAGTAATCAAATGCTTCTTTTTGAATTCTATAAGTGATTTCAGATGAAACTGATGCAAAAGGCCATTGTTCTTCAACAATTACCAAACGATTGGTTTTCTTTACACTTTCAACAATCGTTTCCCAATCCAAAGGACGAATAGTTCTCAAGTCTATCACTTCAGCACTGATTCCTTCTTTTTCTAATTCTGCAGCAGCTCCAAGTGCTACTTTCATCATTTTATTATAGGAAACAATGGTAATGTCCCTGCCCTGTTTTTTTACATCGGCCTTGCCAAGTGGTATATAATATTCTTCTTCTGGCACTTCACATTTATCTCCATACATCACTTCGCTTTCCATGAACATCACTGGATCTTCTTCATAACGAATAGCTTGTTTCATCAAACCTTTTGCGTCATATCCATTGGAAGGAGAAACTACTTTCAACCCTGGAATATTGGCATAATAACTTTCAAAAGCGGTACTATGTTGGGCGCCAAGTTGACCCGCAGAACCATTTGGTCCACGAAAAACTATGGGACAACCTATTTGACCACCACTCATAGCCAACATCTTTGATGCGGTATTAAGTATCTGATCCATTGGTAATACGGCAAAATTCCAAGTCATAAATTCTACAATGGGGCGCAATCCATTCTGAGCCGCACCAACTGCTACTGCTGCAAATCCTAACTCGGCAATAGGAGTATCAATAATCCTTTTGGGGCCAAATTCTGCCAGCATACCCTGACTTACTTTATAAGCTCCATTATACTCGGCTACTTCTTCACCTAATAGGAAAACTCGCTCGTCTCTCCTCATCTCTTCACTCATGGCCTCTCTTAATGCCTCTCTGAAAGCAATTGAACGCATATGCTATTTGAATTAAATGAGGTGCAAAAATATAAGATTATCGCCTATAAAACCAAAAGACTTGGGGCTTTTACCAACAAAAAATCCTCCCCAATGGTATTGGGGAGGATTTTTTCTAATCAATTAAGATTGATTAATATACGTTCCAGCCAAAGCTGATATAGTACAATCCACCAATTTGTGGGTTACCAAAACCAGTACGATAGTATTTGTTCAACAAGTTAGTTGCGCCTAATTTGATCAAAGATTTAGATTTAGGAAGCTTCAAGCTAACCATACCATCCAAAGTTGCATAAGAAGGTACTTGACCGCTAGCAAATGTTCCATCATATTGGAAACCATCTAACCATCTGTAAACGAAGCTAAAGCCCATTAGATTTTTAGGTCCAAATCCAGAATTATTTAAAGCAATATTGGTTCTTAAACTAGGAGTATTGAAATAAGATACAAATCCAGTTGGAGTTTCACCAATTTTATCAGAATATAGGTTTGCACTAACTGAGAAATTTTTAGGCATCAAGTATTCTACAGACGCACCCCAACCGCTGGTTGTTACGTCCTGTGATTGATTTACAGAAACACTGTATACGTTTCTTGTTAGACTAGCATTACCAGGAGTAAAATTGGGATTCAAACCAAGTAATCCTGCTGGAGAACCATTATTAGATTGAATTACGGTAACACCACCCAAGAAATCTTTGTACTTAGACCAATAGGCATAAACATCAATCAACAATTTTTTAGCAATCAAACCTTTATATCCAACTTCAAATGAAGTACTAGATTCGGGTTTGAATTCTCCAAACTGTTGTTCTGCCAATAAAGCAGGATTTGGAACACCTGTTGTTTGTAATGCTGTACCAAAAGCCGTTACGCTAGCCAATGTATAAGCTTTGTTGCCGGCAAAATTGAAGAAGTCTCTTAATTGAGGTAAACCTCCCATTAAACGACCAGTTGCAGTGCTCAAGTTGATCCACTGATTCTGAGTAGTTGGGAAACGGTAAGCAGACTGGAAAGACAAACGCAGGTTATGGTCTTTCACCAATTTAACTACCGCAGAAGCACGTGGGGTAAAACGACCTTTAAAATTGGTATTCTTATCATATCTACCAGATAAAGTCAATTTCAAGATATCTCCGAATAATTTCTGAGACAATTGTGCATAAGCACCAGTCTCGTTAATCTTAATAGTACCTGCAGTATCTGCAAAAATGGTTCCTTGAGAATTCAATACATATTGTCTCCAAGATCCACCAATCAACAAATCAGTACCAGATTTTGCAAGACCTAATGCTTCAGTCAAATTATATTGACCTTCAACTGTATATACCTTAGTTCTATCTAAGAACAAACCACCACCTTTAGAGATAGGGGTTTGAGCAACTTTTTGGAACATTGGGTTGTACAAAACAGAACCCATTGGTCTACCTTGGTCAGCAAATGCCCTAGCAGCATTGTGCGCAGCAGCATTTGTTGGTGCACCAGCATCTGCAGCAACTATATAAGCAGACATATATTGTGGATACCAAGCAGTACTACTTTTCCAAGCTTCATTAAACAAACGTGTAGTGGTAGTAGTTACATAGGAATTTCCTGAATTTTCAGAAGTAGTATAACCACGCAAATACCAGTTTTTAGATTTTAATTCCAACTTGTATTGCCCCATTTTGAAGTCCTTGATGGAATAACGGTCTGCACCTGTATAAACAGTTGTACCAGTACCCCAGTTTGCAGTAAAGGAAGCTTCTAATTTATCAGTTAGTTTATAATACAAACCACCAGACAATTTAAAGTTCATAGTTGTTGGATCAATCACATCTTTTTCATTATAACCTGTACGGCTTACAAACTGATTTTTGAAAAAGTTACGGCTTGGTGCTTGACCATAGATAAATGGAGAACCACCACCTGCTACAATAGCACCTGCACCAATAGTAGTTAAGAAACTATTTAACTGTGCTAATTTTGCAGATGGATTCGCTGCCAAGAAACCGTTTGAAGCTGCAACTACGGCTGATGGAAAACCTGCCAAAACAGTATTAGCAATACTGCTCATATTCTGATTGGTTTCGTCACCATAAACGTTTACACCATCATAGTTTGGATCAGATTCTCTCCAACCTGGAATCACATTACCATTGGGATTGGCAGCACTAGATAAACGAGAATAGTTCTCAGTTTGGTTGGCTAACCAGTCTTGGGCCTGTGTAAATTGTGCCCCTAATTTATAGGCAAATTTATCAGAAACCTTGTCAGCAAATCTTACAGACCAATCATAAAAAGGGGATGCTTGACGCTGATAATTATCAACATGGTTCATACCTTGTTTGATTTGAAAACTCAAACCTTGGTATTTAAATGGATTCTTACTGTTGATTAGAACAGTACCGTTCATACCACCTGGGCCATACAATGCAGAAGATGCACCTGGCAATAATTCAATATTGTCCACATCTAATTCGGTTAAACCAATAATATTTCCCACAGAGAAGTTTAATCCTGGGGCTTGGTTATCCATACCATCTACAATCTGGTTTAAACGCGTGTTACCACTGCTATTAAAACCACGAGTACCAATACTTTTAAAAGTAAGACTGGCAGTAACCACGTCTACTCCTTTCAAATTGGTGATCATGTCATAATAGTTAGTAGCTGGCGTTTGACGAATGGCACTCTGACCAATTCTTTCAATAGATACTGGAGATTCTAAAATTCTTTCTGGAACCCTAGATGCTGCAACAACCACTTCGTCACCCAAAGTGAAAGCTGCTTCTAATTCAATATCAACTACCTGGTCCGCAGACTTAACCACCACTTCTTTATTGGTATAGCCAACAGATGAAATGATCACAGTTATTGGTAGCTTTTGAACAGTTGTTAATTTGAAATTACCCTTGTCATCGGTAAATGTACCTGTAGTACCACCTTTTACAGTGACAGAAACGGCAGAAACCGCTTCCTTGGATTTAGCGTTTTTGACACTACCCTTTACAGTAGTAGAATTTTGGGCAAAGGAACTAATCGATAAGCCCAAAGCCAAAATCACTAACACGCAATTCGTGAAGAATCTTCTCATAATAGCAAGTTTTATTAGATGGTTTTGATAAAAGTAGCAATTGTTAGTTTTCTGCAAAAATTTAATTTGTCCACAAAAGGCAGGTCCATGTTGAGAAAAACAAAGGCAGTTCCAACAATTTTAAAATTTGAAGTCTATTTTTGTTTATGCATAATTTTCAATTCCCAGGTCAAAAATCTATCTATCACGGAAAGGTGAGAGATGTATATAGTATACATGATGATTTATTAGTAATGATTGCTAGTAACCGAATTTCTGCATTCGATGTGATACTTCCCAAGCCAATTCCCTATAAAGGACAGGTTTTAAACCAAATTGCAGCCATAATGCTGGATGCAACCAAAGACATATGCCCAAATTGGCTTATATCTACTCCTGCACCAAATGTTTCCATTGGAAAAAAATGTACCCCATTTAAAATTGAAATGGTGGTAAGAGGCAACTTAGTTGGGCATGCTTGGAGAACTTATCAAACTGGTAAAAGAGAACTTTGTGGAGCCATTATGCCAGATGGATTAAAGGAAAATGATTTTTTCCCTACCCCCATTATTACCCCATCTACCAAGGCAGATGCTGGTCATGACGAGGATATCTCTCCAAATGAGATCTTAGCTACAGGTCTAGCTTCGGCATCAGATTGGGCCATTTTGGAAAAATATGCCTTGGGTTTATTTGAAAGGGGTAATCAAATTGCTGCAGATAAAGGATTGATTTTGGCTGATACCAAATATGAATTTGGGAAAATTGGGGATACCATATATTTAATGGACGAAGTACATACCCCAGATTCATCTAGGTATTTTTATGCCGATGGGTTTGAAGCAAGACAGGCATCAGGAGAAAAACAAAAACAGCTTAGCAAAGAGTTTGTTAGAGAATGGCTGATTGCCAATAATTTTATGGGAAAAGAAGGACAAACGGTTCCCGAAATGACCGATGAATGGATAGACACAATTAGTAAGCGATATATTGAGCTTTTTGAAAAAGTAAGTGGAAAAACTTTTGTTCCAGAAACAATAGATGATGAATCGATAGTTCAAAAAGTAACGGAATCATTAGCGCTGATTACTGTATAAAAAAAGGGGTGAAATTCACCCCTTTTTTTATGATCTTAATTTTAGAATGATGCTTTTAAACTAAATATAAAATTTCTACCCGGCGCAGAAATACCACTTGCAAAATATCGATAATTGCGATCTAGCAAATTTTCAACTTGCACTTGTGCAGATAGATTATTTCCTAAACTTACTTGACCTCTCAAATTCAATATAAACCAAGAAGGCATTCCATCAACTGTTGCATATTGTTGGTTATCTTCTCCATTAGGATTGTAGTCACCAATTTTCTTCCAACCATTGAACAAGCTATAAAATTCTCCTACCCAAATTTTACTCTCGTGTTTAAATCCAATTCTACCAAATGTTGGAGGAATATGATCTAAAGGCATAGTTACACCTGCACTGTTATAAGTGCCCTTGGTATAAGTATAGACTGCGTCAAAACTGTTTTGTCTGTCTATTTTATACATAGCATTGACACTGAATCCAACAACAGTTGCATTTGCTTTATTTTGAGGAGCAAAAACAGCACTTTTCACACCCTGATATAGAATACTATCTTGGCCATTGAATTGAAATTTGTCAACTACAATGGCATTTCTAAACCATGTATAAAATACTGATCCACCTAAATTGAAGTGTTCACTATACTTGTTGAAATTAACTTCCGCATTATAGGTATACTCTGGTTTTAAATCTTTATTAGGCACCACTACATAACCAGTTTTTGTATCAAAGACCTTGGTCAAATCATCCACATTGGGTGATCTAAATCCACTGCTCAATAAGAAAGCTAGTCTGAAATTTTTAGGACTAGCATAAACCAATCCAAGATTACCTGTTATAGCAGCATGATTCTGCTCTGCTCTTACAAATGGGAAATGCATTAAAGTAGTATCCGCAAATCTGGCATCTAATCTAACCAGATTAAAACGAAGCCCATCATTTAAAGTCCAAGCATCATTAATTTTATACGTATGCTGTGCATAAATGGCATTTGAACTCATTTTGGTAGGACCATCACTATATCTAGTGGTAATTCTACTCAATGCACCTGAAACTAAATTCATGCGTTCCGCTGTTGAGCTCACATAATTGGTATATGATTCCAAACCAAGGTGCAATTCATTTTTGCCAGATTTGTGTTTCGCATCCATATTTAATCCCCAAACATTAACGCTCTCCCATCTTGAGTCCCGATTATTGTTTTTGAATCGCCTAGTAATCCTACTTTCTTCAATGTTTTGGTAACTAGCTATGATTTTCAAATCTTGAAAAAATCCAACTAAATTATTGGCTGAAAACTGATAAGACATTAGATTTTTAACTTGAGGACCATAATACCATTCAGCATAAACAGGTGTTCCACTTGTAGTTTCTGTTAACCTATCATATCGCTGAACATTACTGCTATTACCAACTTGAATATTTAATAAGTGTTGAATATTCTCAGAGGGTTGAAATAGGATTTTTTGAGCAATGTCAACTTGTCTATAATCACTGGCAACCTGTTTATTTGGGTTAGGATTTACAAAAGCACTATCTGTAGTCCCAACTCTTTGTACATAAAATGGTTTTAAACCAAAATTGGGATAAGCAGATTGTCTTTGATTTCCTTGTATCACGTCTCCGAAAACGCCATAAGTGATAGATGTGAATGAAGCCCATTTTTTAGATGCTAAATTAAAGTCAACATGCCCCCTAGCCTCTTGAGTGGCGGTAGCATACCTCACTAATGCATTTCCTGAAACCAAGGATTTATCTGTCTTAGAAAGGACTGGATTTTTGGTATACATGCTTACCACTCCACCTAATGCATCACTTCCATATAAGGTTGACGATGGTCCATAAATGACTTCCATTCTATCTAAAATGGTATTGTCAACAGTGATAATATTTTGAAGATGACCAGCTCTATAAATGGCATTGTTCATACGAACACCATCTACCATTAATAACACCCTACTTGCTTCAAATCCTCGAATCACTGGGCTACTCCCCCCTTGTTGGCTTTTTTGTACAAACACTGCACCACTATTCAACAAAACATCTCCGGCATTGGGTTGATTGTTCAGGGCATTTTTATCCTTGATTACTTTAATGGATTGAGTAACATATTTGAGTTTTTCTGGAAACTTATTGGCAAATACAACAACTTCACCCAAACTAATGGGTTCGGTTTGAATAGTATCTGGCAAAGGTCTTACCTGCGCAACAGTATAATAGGTTATTGAAATACCAATAACCATCAACATGAATTTTAAGTTCATTTTGAATTTTTTGATGAAAAAGAATGTTTAATATATTAACATACTTTTCTATCTGGAGGAGGTAGTGAAATGTCTGAATTGCGAAACAACAATGCCTCTTGATATGTAGTAAAAACAGAGGCTTTAAATTCAATTTTATTCAGTAATACTAATTTATCTGAGGGCAAAAAAACAGAAGTAACCAGCTTATGAAAAGCCATTTTTGCTCCAGAATTTGGGTTGTGCTGTTGCTGCTCTAATTGAACTAGATTTTGTTCAAGTTCTGTTTCATTTTTATCAAAATAACATTTAATAACTATACTAGTATCGGTTTTTACCATGCTAATAATATCATACATGTAACCTTGATATGTAAACTCTCTATTTTCCTCTCGCCAAACAAATGAATCGTCTTGAATTTTACCCTTATTGGTTTTAAATGAAAGATGGGAAATGGCTTTATCAGCAGGTTGCAATTTGACAAAACTTGCCATCTGTGCGTGTATTTCCATTCTATAACAAGCAGAAATTAGTTGATAACCGCCAGTATAAATAAGCATACAAGTTAACAATATGAACCCTATTTGTCTATTCATTGGAATACATGCAATATAACTATCCTTAGAAAAACATTACAATTAAATATATGAATGGGGACGTATTAAAAACACCTTAGCTATTCTGCTTTAAAACGCATTCTTTGCCTGCTTTTATTAAATATATGTTGCCCATGGTTCAAGCCTTGGCGTATGGCTTTTTGTCTTTCAATAGGTAAAAGCAGGGTTTCTTTACAGGGATCACTACAACATCCTTGA
>NCHJ01000212.1 GCA_002256765.1 Bacteroidetes bacterium 24-39-8 | reverse complement strand
CTTTGGTATCCTTCTTTACAGCCTTTAAACGACCCCAAGGACATCAAAGAAAAATACACTTCTGTTTTACTAGGAAAGCGTGCGCGTTTTTTTGTAAAAAGAATCAAGCCTGGTGATGACGAATATGCGTCGGAACATTTTATTGAATTTGAAAAATAACAAATTGTACAATTATTACCATTGCCTAATAGGCGCCATTTAATTCCCAAGCAGCCAATGATGTTGGTATAGATCCAATTTGATTCATCCGGTCCAAAAAATGCTTGATTGTAAATGTTTGACCGGTCAATTCCATTTTCCTTGCATATTCAGTCATGGCTTCATCAATGAGGTATTTTCCTGTAATATAACTTGTACCATATCCCGGCTGTCGCATATATAGATGTTGTTCAAATTTCAATAACGCTTTTTCAGTTTTCATCCAGCCACGTGGAGTATACTCAGCATGTACTTTTCCGGCTTCCTCCATGGTCATTTGATTTGCATGGGCATAAAGCGAACCTAAACCTCGAGCAGCTCGTTGAGCAATCAAAATATAAACAATCTCTCTTACCCTTGGATTATCATCATATAATCCGGCATTCATGAAAATTTCTTCCACCGCTGTTGCCATGCCTTCATTGCGTGAATCAAAAATATTATACAACAATGGTGCTCTACGAATTTCAGAAGTATGTGGTTCTAGATCCATCTGCGCTAATTCAAACCAATGATAAAAATGAGAATACAAAGGGCGCGGGTCATAATGCATGGTGATCAAGAAAAAATTACGTTTCTCTTTTGGAACAAACTGTCCTTTGTGCGCCCTTAAAGCGGGTTCATAATAGTTTTTCATTGTTAACAATTCTTGTTGATCTAGGAATTGAATAATGTTCTTAACCGATTTTTCACTCAAAGAATCATATTCCAAAACTGTATTTGCCTCAGATAGCATTGGCAATTTTCTATTACGGTGTTCCTCTAGTTTGAGAGAAGACCAAGCTCTTGAGAGTTCTCTTTTGAGTAATCCCACTTGATCATCCC
>NCHJ01000125.1 GCA_002256765.1 Bacteroidetes bacterium 24-39-8 | reverse complement strand
GAATTATGGCTCTGTTGCAGCCAATTATCCCAAATTTAGAGCAAGATCAGGAACGGTTGAATCCATTTATAAAAGGGTCAATGATTGTTTGCAAAGAAGTCTAAATGGGCAAGGGTTAGATAGCTCTTCCATAGAAATGCAAGCTTTTATTGGATATATTTCATGGGTTGGAGCAGAGGTTGAAAAAGGTAAAACAGCAAAAGGGTCAGGAATCATTTCATTGCCCTATTTAAAGAGACCAGCTGATCCCAAATTTGGCAAAGTATTATATGCCATAAACTGCAGTAAATGTCATGGTAAAAATGGAGAAGGATTAAAAGGGCAACCAAATTCTGGAGACTTTTTTATAAATCCACCTTTATGGGGTAAACATAGTTATAACCAAGCAGCTGGTATGTTTCAATTATCTAAATTGGCTGGGTTTATCAAAACCAATATGCCCAATGGCATTAATAGTCAACAACCTTATTTAAAAGATCAAGAAGCCTGGGATCTTGCTGCATTTATCAATACACAATCAAGACCAACAAAAGACATTTCAAAAGATTGGCCTAATAAGGCTTCCAAGCCTTATGACTATCCATACGGTCCCTATTTAGATAGTTTCACACAGCGTCAGCACCAACTAGGCCCTTTTGGGCCAATTAGAGCTTTTTGGGAAAAGAAACAATCCGTCAAATAAAAATGCCACCCCAATTGCTTGAAGTGGCATCCTTTTCATATAGCATATTTCTTAACCAATGGGAACAAAGTCACTGGCTTTTTTAGTAGCCATTTCTTCATATGTTTTCCATTTCAAATTAACTAAGTCTTGTGCGTGAACCATTAGCCTTTCTGCTTCTTCAGGATTAGTTACAGTTAGTACTTTGTAACGGAGCTCGTTATAAGCATAATCCCTCAAACTCATGGTAGGTCTTGCAGAGTCTAACACAAAAGGATTTTGATTCTTAATGCGAAGCACAGGATTGTACCTCAATAAAGGCCAGTGACCACTAGCTACCGCATTGTTTTGTTGGCTTAGGCCATCTTTCAGGTCATAGCCGTGAGCAATACAATGGCTATATGCTAGAATCAAAGCTGGTCCATCATAAGCTTCTGCCTCTCTCATAGCTAGTAATGTTTGTTGTGGGTTAGCACCAAATGCAATCCTTGCCACATATACATTACCATAAGAAATGGCTTGCATGGCCAAGTCTTTCTTGCCACCAGTTTTACCAGCGGCTGCAAATTTTGCAGTAGCTGCTGTAGGTGTTGATTTAGAAGACTGTCCACCAGTGTTAGAATATACTTCTGTATCCATTACCAGAATTTTTACATTCCTACCACTTGCCAATGCATGATCTAAACCACCATAGCCAATATCATAAGCCCATCCATCACCACCAACTAACCAAACGCTTCTGCGAACCAATTGGTCACAAACAGACAATAAATGTTTGGCAGCAGATAATGAAATACTAGCTAGTTTTTCCTTTAATAGCTGAACCCTTAACTGTTGTAAAACCAATTCAGATTCATGCACTTGTTTTGCTGTAACTATTTCATTGACAAAAGCTTCACCAAGTTCAGGTTTCAATTCTTCTAATAATTGTTTGGCAATGGTCAATTGATTATCCGCTGTAATACGCATTCCCAATCCAAATTCGGCATTGTCTTCAAAGAGAGAGTTTGACCATGCTGGACCTCTGCCTTCTTTGTTGACTGTCCATGGGGTAGTAGGAAGGTTACCACCGTAGATAGAAGAACAACCAGTTGCATTGGCAATCAGTAAGCGATTACCAAATAGTTGAGACAAGAGTTTCAAATAAGGTGTTTCTCCACATCCTGCGCAAGCACCAGAAAACTCAAACAAGGGTTCTAAGAATTGTGCTCCATGAACCGTTGAGAAATCAATTTTAGAACGATCGTTCCACGTGATATTCTCAAATGTTTCTATATTCTTTTGCTCTAGTTCTAAAATGGGTTCCTTGTCTCCCAGATTAATGGCTTTTTTGCTATTATCTGTGGCATGCGTTACAGGGCAAGCTTCTACACAAAGATTACAACCTGTACAATCTTCCAAATAAACCTGGAGTGTATATTGGGTTTCAGGAAATCCACGAGCATTAATAGGAGCGTATTTGAATCCGTCTTGTACCCCTTTCAAATTGTCTTTGTGGTAGAACTTTGCACGGATGACACTGTGAGGACAAACATAGGCACAGTTACCACATTGGATACACTGATCGGGTTCCCATATGGCCACTTTGTCAGATACATTTCTTTTTTCCCATTGGGTAGTACCACTCGGATAAGTACCATCAATAGGCATCATGCTAACAGGTAATTGGTCGCCATGGTCAGCCATCATTACAGCAGTCACATTTTTTACAAAATCTGGTGCTTTGTCTGATACTGTTTGCATTTTCATATCTGCAGCAGAAACTCTGCCAGGATATTGCACTTCAAACATATTGGCCAATGTAGCATCTACTGCTAAGAAGTTTTGATCAATTACTTTTTGACCTTTTTTGAAATAGGTTTTCTCAATAGCTTTTTTGATCTGTTTAATGGCAGCTTCTCTAGGTAATACACCAGATAGTGCAAAATAACAGGTCTGCATAATGGTATTGATTCTTCCTCTCATACCAGTATCACGGGCCACAGTTGTTGCATCAATAACAAAGAACTTAATTTTCTTGTCAATAATTTGTTTTTGAACTTGACCAGTTAATTTATCCCAAACTTCTTCTTTACTATAGGGACTATTTAATAAAAATGTAGCGCCTTCACTTGCAAAGGCCAACATCTCTACTTTTTCAGTAAAATTGAATTGGTGACAGGCTATAAAATCTGCTTTAGAAATTAGATAAGGTGCACGAATAGGTTTTGGTCCAAATCGCAAGTGCGATACGGTTCTTGCGCCTGATTTTTTAGAATCATACACAAAATATCCCTGACCATATAAGTCTGTATTCTCACCAATAATTTTAATGGTGTTTTTATTTGCACCAACGGTACCGTCAGCACCAAGTCCAAAGAACAAGCCCTGTCTCCATTCTGATTCATCTAATTTGTAGTTGGGGTCATAGCTCAAACTCAAATGGGTTACGTCATCATTGATACCCACAGTAAATCCATTCTTTGGATTGTCTTTTTTGAGTTCATCGTAAACGGCTTTCACCATGGCTGGAGTAAACTCTTTTGAAGAAAGGCCATAACGTCCACCAACCAATTTGGGTAAGTGTTTGATCTTGCCTTGTTGCAAAGCTTCAACCAAGGTAGACAGAACGTCTTGGTACATGGGTTCTCCAGAAGAACCAGATTCTTTGGTTCTATCCAAGATGGCAATTGTCTTAACGCTTTCAGGAAGGGCTTTTACCAAATGATCCAGAGAGAATGTTCTATACAGACGAACTTGGATTACGCCAGTTTTTTCACCAGCGGCATTTAGGGCCATCATGGTTTCGGAAACGGTTTCTCCACCAGATCCCATTACAATAATCACTCGGTCAGCATCAGGAGCGCCACTGTATTGGAAGAGTTCATACTTTCTTCCAGTAAGTTTCTCAAACTCGCGCATACTGTCTTCCACAATTTGAGGAAGGTTATTATAAAAGGTATTTACGGTTTCTCTTCCTTGAAAATAAACGTCAGGATTTTGTGCAGTACCTCTAATAAAAGGATGGTCTGGATTTAACCCCCTGTTTCTATGCGCAATAACTAAGTCATCTGGAATCATTGACCTGATTTGATCATCGGTCAATAGTTCTAATTTATTTACTTCGTGAGAAGTTCTGAACCCATCAAAAAAGTGTACAAATGGTATTCTTGATTTTAGGGTAGCATTTTGTGCAATTAGGGCAAAGTCATGTGCTTCCTGAACACTAGCAGAACCTAAGAGGGCAAAACCTGTTGTTCTTGCCGCCATCACGTCTTGGTGGTCACCAAAAATAGACAATCCCTGAGCTGCTAAAGAA
Organism: Bacteroidetes bacterium 24-39-8; assembly: GCA_002256765.1. Lineage (GTDB taxonomy): Bacteria > Bacteroidota > Bacteroidia > Chitinophagales > Chitinophagaceae > Sediminibacterium. Next base: position 4,534 of record NCHJ01000125.1, on the reverse strand, counting down.
CGAGCCGCTACATGGAAAACGGTAGAAGTTAATTCCCCAGCAATCTTGTACATATTGGGTAACATCAACATCAAACCTTGTGATGCGGTAAACGTGGTAGTTAGTGATCCGGTTTGTAATGCACCGTGAACGGTACCAACAGCACCAGCTTCACTCTGCATTTCCATAATATCTGGAATACCACCCCAGATATTTTTAGTTCCCTTAGAAGCCCATTCATCGGCTAATTCAGCCATAGTAGAAGAGGGCGTAATAGGGTAGATAGCACAGACCTCGTTAACACGATAGGCAACATAGGCAGCTGCTTCATTACCATCAATGGTAGATATCATATTTTTATTAGGCATTAGTAGTAGCATTTATGGGTTCAGGAATCATTTCTATTGCATGACAGGGACATTGCTCATAGCAAACAGCACAACCAGTGCAAGCGTCCATATTGAATTTGTATCTGTTGCCCTTGCCCAACTTAATAATGGCATTTTCAGGACAAGCACCAAAACAGCCATCACACTCAAAACAGTTACCGCAACTCAAACATCTTTGTGCTTCAAATCTTGCTTCTGCTTCAGACAGACCAGCATTAATTTCATCAAAGTTTTTAACGGCAACTTCTGGAGCTAGTTTTTCTTGTGCCTTTTGAGGAGCATCGGTTTTATACCACATATGCAGTTTTCTAAAAAGCTATTAATAGTTCTTGCTGCTTTTTTACCATGTCCAATGGCAATTGTAGCAGATCTGTTTTCACCTGGTAACATATCGCCACCGGCAAAAATACCTGCTGCGCCAGTCATTCTTTGTCCGTCTATAATAACCGTGCCATCTGCATTTAATTTAATAGCATCATTTTTTCTTAGAAAATCTGCTGCTACTTCTTGTCTATTTGCAATGATTAAAACGTCAGCATCTACTGTTTCAAATTCACCTGTACCAATGGCTTTGCCTTTTTCAACTTTTACTACTTCTAAAGTGATTTTATTATGCTCAATTTTAGAAATACTTCTGAATAATTGAACGTCTACACCTTCTGCAATAGCGTCATCAGTTTCGTAGTCATAAGCTGGCATCATTTTCTTGTCTCCAGGAAAATAAACTGCTGCTTCTGATCCAAAGCGTTTGATAATTCTAGACAAATACATGGCTAGTTTTCCACCTCCATAAACCACTACTTTTTTATTCAAATAAGGAGAAGTGTTTATTTTAATTTCATTGAAAAAACTAAACGCATCTTTAATATATACGGAACTATCTCTACTAAAACTTTCTTCTTGTATTAACTGAGCTCCAATTCCTAGATAAACAGCATCAAATTTGCCATCTGCTTTTACACCGGCTAGGTCATGTACTTTGGTATTTAGTTTGATGGTGACACCCATGCTTACAACTCTTGCAATTTCTGCTTCTAAAATTTCTTTAGGCAATCTATATTCAGGAATTCCTGCCCATAACAAACCGCCAGCATGTCCGCTAGCTTCATGTATTTCAACCGTATGACCTTGTTTTGCCAAATGATAAGCTGCAGATAATCCGCTTGGACCAGCGCCTACCACCAATACTCTTTTACCAGTTGCAGGTGCCTTTTGCCTAACCTGCCAGTTTTGCTTAACGGCTTCATCGCCAATATATCTTTCTACCGCATGGATATTAATAGTATCATCAATATGATTTCTATTACAACCAGTTTCACATGGTTTTACACAAACCCTTCCCATGATACCGGGAAAAGGATTGTCTTCCATAATGGTTTGAAAGGCTTCAAAATAATTGCCCGCTTGAGCATGTGCCATCCAAGCCTGAATGTTTTCTCCGGCTGGACAGGCGCTATTACAAGGTGGCATAAAATCAACATAAACGGGTTGGCGAGACCTTAGTGCACCGGTACCCTCGTGGTGGGTGGTCAGATCTACTGGTTTGGTGATGTCGTTTTCAGGCATATATATTGTTTTTTCAGAATTAGTAATGTTTGGTTAGTGGGTTTAAAGGGGTGATTTATTAAAATGTGAAGCTAGCGCCAACCATATTCTGAAAAAATGATATTGTTCAGGTGATAACATGAGCAATATCATGTTCTTATGGTAAGGGGGGATTTGGAATTGAGAAGTTTAATAAGTACCAAAGAGAGTTTGTTGAGTTAATGGGAAGGTGGAGTAGCAATACTCCCTTTTTTTATGCCATTTATTTCCTGTTTTGCGCACAATATTTTGTACATTCCGGCATAAAAACAAAAATTTGAAAGAATTGCATTGAAATATACATTAATCAAAGAATTAAAAGAAAAATTGCGTTTGGATATTGATTAGTGATTTATATTATGGAATATGTCTGTATTAGTTATTGAAACCAATGTATGTATTATTGGTGCCGGCCCTTCGGGAAGTACTACTTCTATTGTATTATCCAAGTTGGGAATTTCTCATGTAATTATTGATGCTGCAGTATTTCCAAGAGATAAGATTTGTGGAGATGTATTGGACTTAAAAGTAATAAGGGTCTTGAATCAGATTAGCCCTTCCATTGTTTCCGATGAAATGATGCATGATGAAAATTTTGTTCAGATTACCGGTTTTAGTGTCAATTCAACGCATAATAAAAATCATCGTATTCAATATGAACCGAAATCATCAGACCCGACCTTTCCTCTTTTCTTTTTGTGCAAGCGTAAATATTTCGATTATTTTTTAGTAAAAAAAATTAATCCTCAATATGCCAATTTCAAACAAGGAACGAGAGTAATTAAAATTGAAAAATTGGAGAACGGCAGATGGAAAATACAAGCTGTCTGTGCATCTGAAAATATAGAAATATATTGCAATTTGCTGGTTGGCGCAGATGGAGATCATTCAATTGTATTGCGAAGTTTGGGCGAAAGGAAAATTGATCGCCAGCATTATGCAGGTGGGTTACGTCAATATTGGAAAGGAGTAAGGGGCATGAATAATGCCAATCATTTAGAGGTGTTTTTTTCTAAAAAGTTTCCATTGGCTTATTTATGGATATTTCCACATCTTAATGATGAAACGAATGTGGGTTACATGTTGTCGAGTGAGTTAATTGCTAAAAATAATCTCAACTTAAAAAATATTTTTACTGATTTATTAAATGAGGATGCCATTATATCTGATAAGTTTAAAAATGCCTTGCCGCTAGAAAAAACAATGGGTTGGGGCTTGCCTTTGGCTTCAGGTCAAAGGAAAGCATCAGGTGATGGTTGGTTATTGGTTGGAGATGCAGCTTCTTTAATTTGTCCAACTACCGGTGAGGGTATTGGCCCTGGAATGATAAGTGGTTATATTGCCGCACATTTTATAGCAAGAGCGGTACAACAAAAACAATTTAATCATAACCTATTTAAAAACTACGACAGAGAGATTTATAAAAGACTAAATGATGATATATCACAATACAATTTATTGAGGAAATTACCTATAGCCCTTCTGAATTTTATAATTAGTGCCATTACTTTCAAAGGGTTTGTTATTTATTTCATTAATAAACGTGTAAATAAATGGGTGAAAACAGCCTACCAAAAATCAATCACAATTCAATTTGATTGATTTCTAGTAGGATTGAGTCATATTTGTGTATACAATTGCTGAATATTAAGATTCAATGTATCTATTGGAGATTTTTCAAGCATTCATATTCCAGTAATAAGGCAGAAATGTATCCCTTACTTCTTGTGCGAAAATGGAAAAATTGAAAGATCTTATAGCGGTCTAAACTTCTTATTTTGTAATTATCAAATAATAAAAAAAGAGAAACATAAAAGAAGTTATTTTTATTATTATTGATTACTGATTCCAAATCATATTTAATTTCGGGTACTTTAGTTTTCAATCTTAGTAAAGCAATACTGAGTAAAAGCGTTTCGTTAAAGCATTTAGCACGTTGTAGTAAACCAATGCCATCTTTTATCAATTTTTCTTCTAATACATTTAATTGAGGAAAGTAACCTGATGATATTAATCTAGCCAAATGGTAAATGATTTGGTAATTAGTTGGATAGTATGGGGATACAATATATGGAGTATTGATATATTCATCACTTTCAACAATGGCAATTAAATAATTCAATGAATCAGTATCATACTCATTTAAGGGTATTTGATATTTGCCAATAAATAACAATATGTTCGTGATTGCACATGCATCTATATTAATTGGCATTTTTTCTCCAAAAAAAACTGAGTACAATTTCTTTTGACAATATTTTTTAAAAATATGAGCGGTATGCCTTTTATACCCATTGGCGTGTAAAATCAATTTATGTTTCAGCCATACAGCCTGTTCTTGGGTATGCTGCTTCGTTAAAAAAATATATGCAGTATCGTCAATATCATCGGCTAGTTTAAATTGTTTGAATTTTGAAAAAAAATAGCCATTAGGGAAATATTTTGGTGGATTAGTTTTGAAATTATTATATGTATCAAGTCCTCTGGCATTTTTGAATTGCTGATATTGAGGAATAATTGCAGTATAAATAGATCTTGCTATATTTCTGTCTTCTTCGTTTAATTTGTCTTCAAATTCTTGA
>NCHJ01000124.1 GCA_002256765.1 Bacteroidetes bacterium 24-39-8 | reverse complement strand
GAATCTTTTTATCTGTTTCGGTTATTGATAAGCTTACAGATCCATGCTCTTGTGTAAATTTTATGGCATTGTTTAAAAGATTAAAAAAGACCTTTTCTAGTTGTTGTGGGTCAAAAAAAGCAATAAGGCTATTTGAATGATATTTAAAGTGCAACTGAATGTTTTTAGCCATTGCTGCTTCCTGAAAACTGTTTAAAATCTGCTGTAAAAATTCAATTAAGTTATAAGAACCAATCTCTAAATTCAAATGATTGGTTTCTGCTTTTCTAAAATCCATCAATTCTCTAACAAGTCTTAGTAACTGATTGGTATTTGATTTTACAAGGTTAAGTTTTTGTTTATTCTGACTATCTAATTGATTGCTCTCATTGATTTTATCAATTGGAGCCATAATTAGTGTTAAATGAGTTAAAATCTCATGCGAAACATTGGTAAAAAAATTCATTTTCACTTGGTGTAATTCTTCTTCTTTTTCAAGTAAGGCCCTGAAAAAATAAAACCTATAGATTAAGAGTAAGATCAATAAAATACTACAAGCATAAATGCAATATGCCCACCAGGTAAGCCAAAACGGCGGATTCATGTTAATCTTAATACTGATTGGTGTTCCCCAAATACCATCGTTATTAGCACCTCTAATAGTTAGTAGGTACTTCCCATAAGGAAGGTTACTATAAGAAATGAAATTATTCTCAGTTTCTATCCATTCTTTATCAAACCCTTTTAATTTGTATTGGTACTTATTTTTATTGCTTTTAATAAAATTAAGTAAAGCAAATTCAATAGTAAATACGTTCTGATGGTATTTAAAATCTAGTTCTTTGCATATATAAATATTTTCTTTTAATACACCTGTTTCATCATTCATTAAAACAGAAGTATTAAATAATTTTAAACCTGTAAATACCATTTTTGTAACGGTTGTATTGGTTTCTATTTGATCAGGTAAAAAATTTGTAATTCCATTATATCCCCCAAAATAAAATACACCTTGGCTATCTTTAAAATAGGCATTATAATTGAATTCATTTGCTGCAATGCCGTCTGTTACAGTAAATGTTTGACTATGACCGTTTGTAGGATTTAGTCTTATCAATCCTTTTTCTGAACTCAACCAAAGGTTTCCATTTTTGTCAGGTAAAATGCCAAATATTTTTCTTCTACTCCAATCACTGTTAGTACCATAATGTGCGTAGATGCCCAATTTTGAATCATGAAAGGCAATTCCGCCATTATCTAATCCAAACCATAGCTTTCCATTATTGTCTCTAACTATACTATTAACCACATCCTTAGCATAAATTTCTCTGACTTGGTTTCCTTCAATGAGATATAAGCCATAATTCATTCCTATCCATATTCTTCCAAATGCATCTTCATAAAATGATTTGGCTATCATATAGTCCGTAAATAATTTGTCTCTATCTTTTCCGCTCAGAGTTGTTTTGTCAATAGCGGTTAATTCCTTCCCATTTCTTTTATATATTTTTATTCCATGGGTAGTTCCCAACCAAAATCTTTTTTGACCATCTTCGAAAATAGACTGTATTTCTGTGTGGGCAGAAGAATCATTTGATTCATACAACATCCGTTTAAAGGTTTGACTACTTGGTTCAAATAAATTCAAACCACCACCATGTGCTGTACCTACCCAGATTTGACCATCCTTGTCTTTGTATACTGATTTTATCAAATTGGAGCTGATACTATTTGGCTGACTAATATTGTTTTTGAAAACCGTTAAACTTCTTGTGGTTTTAGAAATTCTATTTAATCCTCCTCCCTCAGTTCCAATCCATAAGTTTGATTGAGCGTCTTCTACCATTCCACTCACCACATTATTGCTAAGATTAGAATTGTTGCCATTATTTTGAATAATCTTAAATAAAGTATTGCTGGAGAAACTAATGTTGGCACCTCCAAAATATGTTCCAACCCACATTGATTTTTGAGCATCTTGGTAAATGCTATAAATAGAATTTTGATTTAACCCATTCTTATTGGTTGGGTTGTGTTGAACAGATACTATATTTAAATTTAACGGATTAATAATACTTAGACCTTCTTGGGTTCCTACCCATAATTTTCCATTATGATCAATGGCAATTTGCCTAATATTATTATTGATAATGCTATTGGGAATATTGGAATTATGCGTTAGACGTAAAAATTTTCCCGTACTATAACTATACTTGTTCAAGCCATTTTTTAAAGTGCCAAACCAGAGCCCTTGTTGGGCATCTTCCATAATGCTAGTTATATAATTAGCACTCAGACTATTTTCATCCGTAGGTATATGTTTAAATTGTTGAAATTGCCAATGGCTTCCGCGATATTGCATTTGGGTTAATCCACCGTTTGTGCCCACCCAAATTGCTCCAGTATGGTCTTCATAAACACATTTAATATAATTATTAGAAATGGAAGGGGTTTGCTCAGAGTGGGAAAAATATTGGGTTTTTGTGCTATCCCTGTCTGCTGTAAGAAGATAAAGCCCTCTTGCACTGCCTACCCATAGGTTTTTTTTCTGATCACTATAAACAAAAGTCACTATTCCACCTTTATATCCCGCAATGGGCATTTTCACAAATGCATCTTTTTCAATGGAGTACCTTAATAATCCTCCATTTGTACCCGCCCATAAAACCCCATCCGCATCTGTATGTAACCAATAAATATTGTTAAAGCTCCTATTTTCTTGATTTTTGCTATGTACCAAGTACTGTTTCACAACCTTACCATCGTACCTATTGATACCATTGGATGTTCCTAACCAGATAAACCCGGTATGGTCCTGACTCATGGTTAAAATTGCATTACTACTCAGTCCATTTTCTGTTGTTACATGGCTAAATTCCTGATGTTGCCCAAACAAAGAGGTGGGACAAATCAAAGAAAAAAATCCAAATAGTAAAAGCAAGCGAAGATGATAGATTCTTTTTACAAGCATTCGTGGTGAAATGTGAATAAAAGTAATGAATAGTTGCACTTAGGGTTCAACACCTAGGGTGACTATCTTAAAATCTTAGGGGTGTTTTTATGAATATCGGGGTAAAACAAAGCTATTTGCATGTAACTAGAATAAGTTTAAGATATCCCCCCTATTTAAAAGGGAATCTCACCCCTGTTATTTTAATTGAAAACTCATTTTTGAGTAATGACTTATTCCTGCTTTGGCAGAGATGGGTTCAGTAATCAAATCAAACCAAAACGATTGTTTATGCGATTAGCCCTCCAAATTGGGAAATCCTGTAGTATGATGCGAATCATGGCAGTATTTCTATTACTATCAGTTATGCCAACACTATTATTGGCTCAAAACCGGAAAATCAGTGGTATTGTAACGGATGAAAGCGGAAAACCGGTTCCAGAAGTTTCAATTACCATTAAAAACAAGTCCACTGGTACAAAAACGGACGATGCCGGTATGTTTTCCATTGACGCACAGACGGGTCAAACCTTAGTCATTAATTCAATTAACCATGAAGTGATAGAGCTAATGGTTGGTGAGGGCAATACTGTAAATGCCGAATTAAAAGCCAAAGTGAATAACCTAAACGATGTAGTTGTAGTAGGTTATGCCACCCAGAAGAAAGTTAATATGACAGGGTCTGTTGCAACCATTTCTGCCAAACAGATTGAGGATAGGCCTATTACCAACCTTTCCTCTTCCTTAGCGGGTTTGAGTTCAGGGGTATATGTAAGACAGGGTTCTGGTCAGCCCGGTTCTGATGGGGCTAGTATCCTAATTAGGGGTACCGGAACACTTAGTAGTAACTCACCCTTGGTAGTCATTGATGGAATCATTGGTAGCATGGATGCGGTTAACCCGCTTGATGTTGAAACTATTTCCGTTTTAAAAGACGCGGCATCTGCTAGTATATATGGTAGTTTAGCTGCCAACGGTGTTATCCTGATTACAACCAAAAAAGGACAACGTAATAAAACTACCGTTACCTACAATGGGATCTTTTCTACTACTAATCCCATGAATATGCCCAAATACAATTCTAATTACTCTAGACATATGCAAATGATCAATGAAGGAACAACCAATATTGGACAGCCTTCTATTTTTGCAGCGTCAACAATTAGAGCATGGGATTCTACCAGTTTAATACCTGATCAATTAAATGCCATTGGCGTACCTAATAGAATTGCCTATCCAAACACAGACTGGGGTGATGCTTTATTTGATAATAAAGTGGTACAAAACCATAATATCAGCATCAATGGAGGTAGTGATAAAGTAAATTATTTACTATCTGTTGGCTATTTAGATAACAAAGGGGTTATGCAAAATACTGGCACTAAGCGTTATCAAATTAGGGCCAACTTAGATGCAAGGGTAGCCAAATGGTTAACCATGGGCACTCAAACATTTGCTAGTACGCAAACCTATGATATGGGTAATACGGCGTCTGCATTTAACTTTTTAGGACAAACTACTCCAGGTGTTGTACCCTCTTATAATGGAAAATATGGTTTTCCTCATGCACAAGAGGAGTCTTCTACAGCTAATGCCATTTTAGCATTTCTAAATAACACTGATGGTAGCAATGTGCAAAGCCGATTTAATACCACATTATATGCTATACTCAATTTATATAAAGGGTTAACCCTAGAATCTAGGTTCAACTATCAAATTAGATTTGGTGAAAACAATAGACATTCTGTTCCACAAGAACGATGGAATTTTGCCACAAATGAAGTGAAAACTTTTCCCGGAGACCCTTCTACTTTCTCTACTTATTATTCATTTGATAAAGCCACACAAACTACTATTGATAATGTGTTGCGTTATACCACCAAAATTGGATCTGACCATGAAATTAGTGCCTTAGCTGGTTACAATCAAATGTATAGTAACTCCTATAATTTTAATGCAAGTAAACAAGGCTTAATTGATTATAGTATTACCACTTTAGGTTCTGCTTTATTACCTACAACTACAAATGGTGGAGAATCTGATTTTGCTATGCGTTCATGGTTTGGTAGGGTTAACTATGCTTTTAGAAATAAGTACTTATTAGAAGCTAACCTGCGCTATGATGGTTCTTCGCGTTTTTCACCAAACACTCGATGGGGTTTGTTCCCTTCAGTTTCTGCAGGTTGGAGAATCATAGATGAGAAATTTATGGAAGGCACCAAGTCTTGGTTGAGTAATTTGAAAATTAGGGGTTCATGGGGTAAATTAGGAAATAATGCTTCTGGTGTTTACGATTGGCAGTCTACTTACTCTACAAGATTATATTCATTTAATAATGTTCAGTCTTCAGGTTTGGCAGTTGGTAGAATTGCTAACCCAGAATTACAGTGGGAAACCACTACTACTACAAACTTTGGTCTAGACGGAGCTTTACTAAATAACAAACTCTTTTTTGAATTTGATTTATATCAACGCTTAACAGATGGAATTCTTTCTACTGTTCCTGTTCCACTCACTGTTGGTACTGCTTCTTCCCCAATTGTAAATGCAGCTGAAGTTAAAAACAATGGTTATGAGATTACCCTTGGTTATAGAGGTAAGTCGGGAGAATTTAATTATCGTATATCTGGCAACTATGCTTATAATACCAATGAAGTAACCAAGTACAAAGGTCAGTTAATAGAAGGATATGTTACAGATGCTACTGGCACACAAGTGTATCAATCTAATATTGGTTTGGTTTCTGCAGGTGGTACAAATAGAATTCTAGAAGGTAAAAAAATTAATGAATTCAGAATTTATGAAGTGTACAAAGGATCTGGTACTTATAATAATGCAGATGGTACTGTAAACATTAATGGGGGGCCAAGAGATGGTATGATTCGCACCCCAGAAGATTTGGCTTGGGCACAAGCTATGATTACAGCGGGTTATAGATTGCTTCCTTCAAATGCAATAAGAAATAATGCTATTTATTATGGTGATTTAATTTATGCCGATTTAAATGGAGACGGTCAATATGGTAATAGCTTTGACCAGAAATTCACTGGCACTTCTACCTTGCCTAAATATATTTTTGGATTTAATGCAGAATTTTCTTGGAAGTCTTTTGACCTATCAATGATTTGGGCTGGAGCAGCAGGTTTCCAGTACTATTGGAATGATACTTATATTAATAGCACAGTAAGAAATGGTTTTGCTTTTTCAAATACAGTATTGGATAACCACTATTTTTATAATCCATTAGACGCTAAAGATCCAAGAAATAATATTAATGCCAAATACACAAGGCTTAAATCTAGTGATCCTCAAAACATTGCCTTGGCAAGTGATTGGTGGATGCAGAATGGATCTTGGATCAAACTTAAGAACCTACAAATTGGCTATAATATTCCAGAAAAATTGGCCAAGAAAATGTTGATGAGTAGGGCAAGGGTGTATGTTTCAGGCGAAAACTTATTAATGATTACCAAGTATCCTGGATTGGATCCTGAAATTGGTGCAGGTATTGGATATCCAACCATGCGTCAGTATGCACTTGGCATCAATGTTAACTTTTAAGCATAAAACCACAAACAATGAAAAAATTACTCTTGATATGCAGCTTGCCCCTAATTTTATTTGGTTGCAAGAAAACACTTTTAGATACAGCACCCTATGACGCCTTAGCATCAGAGACCATGTGGACTTCTGATAACCTAACTGATTTAGGGGTAACTGGTATTTATAATGCCTTACGTTTAGGACAAAATACAGGTAGTGCATCTGGGTTAGAAATCTATCAGTATGATCGTTTTTCATTCATTGGTCAAGCACGCGTTGCCGAAGCACTTTTGCAAGGAACTATTACCCCAGGTAATGGTCTGTTTAGTTCAAATTGGCAGAATTTCTATGAAGGTATTGTAAGGGCCAATGATGCCATTACCAATATTCCTTTAAAGTCACCTTCTACTGCAGTTAAAAAAGGTAAATTAGTAGCAGAAGCAAAATTTTTGCGTGCTTATTATTATTTCCGTTTAAATCAAGTATTCAAAGGGGTGCCTATTTATTTAGCTCCTTTTAAAATTGAAGAAGCTACCAAGCCAAGAGATACCGAGCAAGCTGTTTGGGATCAGGTAATTAAAGATTTAACGGATTGTATTAACGAACCCAACCTGCCTAATAAGTATACCAAGGGTAATCCTGGTTTTGGACGCGTTACCAAGTCTGCAGCCTACGCACTTAGAGGTAAAGTATATATGTATACCCAAAAATGGACAGAAGCAATTGCTGATTTTGCCAAAGTAAAAGAACTAGGACATTCGCTTTTTGCCAATTATACATTACTATTTAAAGAAGCTAATGAGCAAAGTGATGAAATGATTTTCTCTATTCAGAATACTGGTGTAGTAAACCTTGGTTCTACTACTCAATTTTTCTGTGGCACTAGGGCTAGTTTTGGATCATGTTGGAACAATTATTTGGTATCACCCAACTTGGTGGATCTTTATGAAAATGCAGACGGAACAAAGTTTAATTGGGAAACTATTATCCCAGGTTTTAGTGCCATGACGCCTGTTGCTAGACAAGTATATTTTTTACGTGATGGATTAACAGCTACAGAAAGAACAGCCGCCGCAGCACGTGGGGCAGATATGACCAAGTACTTAGCTGTTGGAAACGAGGCTAGAATTAGCAAAGCTTGGACAGGCAGGGATTCAAGATTAGCTGCTAATGTGATTACCCCTTATGGCAAGTATAATGGTGTTTTAGGAGCCGGTAACCAAACCGTTACCAGCAGATTTCCTTATAGAACTATTAATGCACCCACGTTTGATTTACAAACGGATACACAGACTTTCTTTTATTACCTACATCGCAAGTTTGTAGCAGAAGGAAACTCAGAAACCCTTAATAGGGCTTATGGTCCTATTGATCTACCACTGATTCGTTATGCAGATGTATTATTAATGTGGGCGGAAGCCTTGGTAGAATTGAATAATCTTCCGGAAGCCATTTTAAAAGTGAATGAAGTTCGTGCAAGAGCGGGTATGCCAGCATTACAGCAAACTGATCCAACTAAAGGAACTTATGTTTCTAGTCAAACTAACTTAAGAAATAGGGTCCGTGATGAACGTAGGGTAGAGTTCCCTAATGAAGGCATCAATTATTTTGATGAATTAAGATGGAATACCTGGAAGAATACTGTTTTCCAAGCAGGTAATGGATCTAGCCAAGTTTGGGGCGCAAATGTAAATACCTATAATTATGGAGGGGATTACCTAAATGCTTGGGCAATTCCACAAGTAGAAATTGAAAGAAATCCTAATCTGAAACAAAATCCAGGTTGGCCTAACTAGTTTTTCTTAATAGCAGGCTTTACAGTTCAAAAGTGGAGTGTTGTAATAAATGCAACACTCCCTTTATTTCATTGCGGATACTATCTATCTTGATAAAGATTCTATATGAGTAAAATGATAACATTATTATTGGTTTCTTTTTTATTTTTTTCTTGTAAGAAAAACGAAACGCCAGTTAACCCAATAACACCTCCTGTAGTTGTTGAACCACAGTATGCTCTTGCATGGCAGGACGAGTTTAATGGAACACAAATGGATCCGGTAGAATGGTACCACCGTATCCCTGGAATTAGACACGATGGATTTAATGATA
>NCHJ01000123.1:5784-14406 GCA_002256765.1 Bacteroidetes bacterium 24-39-8 | reverse complement strand
GTAATTACTCATTTTGAAAACCAATTAAAACCTTTTCAAACTTCAAAAGGAGCCATTCAATTTCCAATCAATGAACCACTCCCATATGAACTTATTGAACAAATGGTTATTTATAGGTTGAAAATTCATCAGCAAAAGTTAGACTTGAAAGACCTTGCTAAAAAATCAAAAAAATAAGATGGACTATCAATCAGATCAGGAATATGTAAAACTGGACTTTACCAAAAAAGGGTTTCAGATAGGCGAATATGAATCCTGTACTTTTATTGACTGTAATTTCTCCAATATAGATTTGTCAACTTGCAATTTTACAGACTGTGATTTTAAGGGTTGTAATTTAGGAATGGCTAAATTATCTAATACGGTTTTGAATGACGTAAGATTTAATGAATGCAAGCTTTTGGGTCTGCATTTTGAAGATGCTAACAAAGTAATATTTGCGGTTAGTTTTAAAAATTCTCAACTGAATCTTTCTTGTTTTTACCAATTAAAAATGAAGAAGACCAAATTTGTTGAATGTCAATTTCAGGAAGTAGATTTTACAGAAACGGATTTAACAGAATCCATTTTTGAACAATGTGATTTTCAAGGTGCCGTTTTTGACAATACTATCTTAGAAAAAGCAGACCTATCAAGTTCTTTCAATTTTAGCATTAACCCTAATCAGAATAGAATTAAGCAAGCCAAATTCTCCAGAACAGAACTAGCAGGACTATTAGACAATTTTCAGATTAAGATTGTATAAATACCCAATTCAGGGTATAGTAATCCTTTACCATTGATACATCTTTGGCCAAAGGAAGATTTATGAAATATAGCATTGCCTTATGGGGCTTTATTATTCTTGCCATTACTTGTTCAGGACAAGAAAAACAAGCATCAATAGCAATTCCTGGCACAAAATATCAAATGATTGCACCGCCGGGATTCAAACTTGCACAAAGCTTTAGTGGATTTTCTAATGATTCCTTAAAAGCTACCATCATGGTTAGTGAATTGCCAACGGGCTTTAATAATATCGCCGCAGGCTTTACAAAAGAAAAATTAAGTACTAGTGGCTTGCAATTAATCTGCAGTGATACTTTTAGATTTCAAAACCAAGCAGCACTTCTATTACAGGTATCACAACAGGTTGGAGAAATTAAATACCTAAAAAAAATACTGCTATTTGGTGATAGTGCTAAAACTACTATTGTCAATGGCATTTATCCAGCCACTGTTGCACACTTGGCAAAGCCCATCCAAATTTCCTTATTAAGTATCCAATACAATTCCAAGCAAGATGATAACCCCATGCATGCGGTCAATTTTATCATTGATACTGCAGGTTCAGGATTATTGTTGGCCAAATATCAAAATGGCACATTATTATTTTCAAAAGACGGAAAGATTCCTACCTATTCTCCCACCTTAATTGTCGGTAGTTCTTTTTCAAGTCAAACTATTCCTGATAAAAAACAATACTCCCTAGATAGGTTGAAACAATTGCCTGGAGGTTTGAAAGCTCAGGTTCAAAGCCTTGTTCCAGTTAAGCAAGGCCAATTGGAAGGTTTTGAAATTGTGTCTAGGGCCATTATCTATGATGGTAAAGAGGAAGGTTTGCTCTACCAATGCCTGCTTTTTGATCAAAAAGGGAATTATTTTATGGTAGTAGGCCTTGCCAATACAGAAATGACACAAAATCTTCAAATCTTCCGTAAAATGGCAGAAAGCCTAGAGCCCAAATAACTAACAGGCCCAGATTCCCATTTTAATCATGTTTTGGAATGACATTAGTCATAAAACTAAGAATCGTTAGTTTTTAATTTTAGGATGTAAAAAACAACTAACATTCCTAACGATTAAAAAGTAACAAATGAAAACGGAGTATTGGATCAATGTTAAACGGGTGGATAACCGTTTACTCATCTTCCTTAATGGCGAAACTATTTGGGACAGCGGCATTATCCATGATGACCCAGAAATGGATCATTATATTCAAATAACTGAGCAACTGGTATTACATGCATCCCACACCAGTGAATTGATTTTTGAAGGCTTTAATGACTCTTATAACGCTAGTGCTGACAATGGAGAGCTCAATCCATGGCATTTCCATTATAGGGTATTCTCTAGAACAGTAGATGCTTCTGGAACTGTGATCAATGAGACAGATTTACTAGCTCCATATAATGAGAAGCACCTCTCTAATCCCAATGTGAGAGCCATCAACAATCGCTATCAAATTGTACGTAAAGACGCTGAATACAAAGTAGTGTCTAATGCACTTTCACAACATTTCTACAACTAGTTAGGGGACCAAGTGTCCCCTTCTTTTATCTTATTACTCACTAAAATTGTAACAATGGCACAAGCAAAAAAAGCCGTCAAGTACGTCTATTCTTTTGGCGGTGGCAAAGCAGATGGAAATGAATCCATGAAGAACTTACTAGGTGGCAAAGGTGCTAACCTAGCAGAAATGGCTGGACATCCAAAACTAAAACTTCCTGTACCTCCAGGATTTACTATTACTACTGAGGTATGTACTTATTATTATCAAAACAAGAAAAAATATCCGCCAGTATTGCAAGCTCAATTGCAGAAAGCATTATCAGAAGTAGAAAAACTGATTGGCAAAAAATTTGGCGACGTGAATAACCCATTATTGGTTTCTGTAAGATCCGGAGCACGCAAATCTATGCCCGGCATGATGGAAACCGTTCTAGACATTGGTTTGAATGAAAAAACCATTGAAGGAGTGATCAAACAATCTGGTGACGCACGTTTTGCCTATGATGCTTATAGAAGATTGATCATGATGTATGCCGATGTGGTGATGGAAAAAGCAGGTGGTATAGAAGTGAAAAATGGTAAAGGTATTCGCAAAGTATTGGATGAGAAGCTAGAAAAGATCAAACATAAAAATGGCTATCAATTTGATACTGATTTGAAAGTGGATGAACTAAAAGCACTGGTAAAAGACTTTAAAGCTACCGTGTTAAAAGTATTGGGTAAACCATTCCCTGAAGATCCATTTGAACAACTATGGGGCAGTATTGGTGCGGTATTTAGTAGCTGGAGTGGTAAACGCGCTATTGAATACAGAAGAATTGAAAAAATTCCTGATGAGTGGGGAACTGCCGTGAATGTGCAAGCCATGGTCTTTGGTAATATGGGTGATACCAGTGCAACAGGTGTTGCCTTCACTAGAAATCCAGGAAATGGTGAAAATAAATTCTATGGAGAATATTTGTTGAATGCTCAGGGTGAAGACGTAGTAGCTGGTATTCGCACTCCAGCACCTGTAAATGAATATTCCAAAAACGATCAGAGCAAACACTTACCTACACTGGAAAAAACAATGCCAGTGGTGTACAAAGAATTGTTTGCCATTCAATCAAAATTAGAGAAGCACTACAAAGACATGCAGGATATTGAGTTTACCATTGAAAAAGGAAAACTCTATATGTTACAATGCCGTATTGGAAAACGCAATGGTATTGCGGCCGTGAAGATTGCTTCTGATATGTACAATGAAAAAGTCATTGACGCCAAAACAGCGGTTATGCGGGTAGGGCCAAACCAATTGGTTGAATTATTATTACCCATGTTGGATCCAAAAATTCAAGCAGCTACTAAACCTATTGCCAAAGGATTACCAGCTGGACCTGGTGGTGCCAAAGGCCGTGTAGTATTTAGTTCCAATGATGCTGTAGAATGGGCTAGCAGGGGAGAGAAAGTAATCTTGGTTAGAGAAGAAACTTCTCCTGAAGATGTAGACGGTATGCACAAATCACAAGCCATTTTAACCACCAAGGGAGGTATGACATCACACGCTGCATTGGTGGCACGTGGTTGGGGTAAATGCTGTATTGTAGGCTGCGCCGATATTGAAATTCATAGCGAGACCAAGTCCTTTAAAGCCAACGATGGTACTTATATTAAAGAGGGCGAGTGGATTAGCTTAGATGGAACCAAGGGTCTGGTATATCATGGAAGTATGCCACTAGTGGATATTGACATTGACAAAAACCAAGCTTATAAGAACTTAATGAAGCTGGTAGATAAGGTAAAAGTATTGGGTGTTCGTACCAATGCTGAAACACCTAATGACGCCGCACAAGGTTTAAAATTTGGTGCAGAAGGTATTGGACTATTCCGCACAGAACATATGTTCTATGGAGAAGGTAGTGATGAACCACTGTTCTTGTTACGCAAAATGATTGTGAGCAAAACAGAAAAAGAAAGAAGGGTAGCGTTGAATGACCTTAGCAAATTTGTAAAGAAAGACGTGAAAGCTACTTTACTTACCATGCATGGTCTGCCAGTTACTTTCCGTTTATTGGATCCTCCATTACACGAGTTTGTACCACATGATGCAGCCAAATTAACTCAGTTGAGTAAAGAGCTTGGCATCAGTATGAGTTTGTTGAAAAGAAGGGTATTGGCCTTACATGAAAACAATCCAATGCTAGGTCACCGTGGTGTACGTCTTGGCATTAGTTATCCTGAGATTACAGAAATGCAAATCAGGGCCATTTTAGAAGCTACTGCTGAGCTCATCATTTCTGGTAAGAAAGCATTGCCTGAAATTATGGTACCAGTTACTTGTACTGTGAATGAATTGGTACATCAGAAAGCCATTGTAGACAGGGTGTACAAAGAAGTTTGTGAAAAAACCAAACTGAAAAAAATCCCTTACCTCTATGGCACTATGATTGAAATTCCAAGAGCAGCATTGAAAGCAGAGAAAATGGCTACTGTAGCAGACTTCTTCAGCTTTGGTACCAATGACCTAACACAAATGAGTTTTGGCTTTAGCCGTGATGATATTGGTGGATTCTTACCCAATTATCTAGATCAAAAAATCTTGGAAGACGATCCATTCCAAACCATTGATCAAGAAGGTGTGGGTGAATTAATCAAATTTGGTACAGAACGTGGACGCAGCACCAAACCCAATTTAAAAGTGGGTATCTGTGGTGAGCACGGTGGTGATGCCGAGAGTGTGATGTTCTGTCACAGAATTGGTTTGAACTATGTTAGTTGTTCTCCGTTCCGTGTGCCCATTGCCCGTCTGGCTGCGGCACAGGCTGCGCTATTATTTCCTAGGAAAAAATAGACAGGGTACTGTTTGAAAAAACAGTTTTTGAATCCCCGGTATTACAACCGGGGATTTTTTATTTTCTATTTAACCAATCTGCAGGAACTGGAATAATGCAAATATTCATGGTCCTATTATCCGCCGATAACATAGCAGATTCAATTTGAATCTTGCTGCCATCAGGACTCATGGTTGGGTGTGGATGATCTGCAGCAGAAGTCTTATGACCCGTACTCAGCATTTTCATTTCATGGGTTTTTCTATCAATCAAATATATGCTTCTACTAAAGTCATCGCCCACGGCCCATCTGCCATCAGGAGAACCACTCACATGCCAAAGACCGCTACCGCTAGGTGTTTGACCTACTATGGTCATTTCTCTGGTTCTTAAATTCACAATCCCCAAACCCGTTGGTTTTTCTCTGGTTCCAGAAATACCCCAGGCAGCTTCCTGACCAGGATTAGCACCACCAACAGCAGTGCCAACAGCAATATTGGCATTGGTATTTGGAATAGGTCTATGGCCCATAATAGCAATGGCTACTTCGTCTTTTGAAATCACTGCTTCATGCGTTACCCATTCATGATCTGCTTCCGGATACAAGGGTCTCAAACCAGAACCATCAGACATCACCGTCCAAGTTCGCTGTGGCGATTTACCACCTGTTTCCCAACAAAAAACTATCTCACCCTCAACCCAAGGATTGGTTTGAATATGGCCCACTTGAAATGGTACAGAGACTACATATTTTGTAGCACCAGTAGTAACATTCAAAGCTCCAATCCCAGAAGGACCAGCACCCATATTGCGTGGGCCATAATTGGCTTCTAATTTGGTACCTGGTTTTAAATATTTGGCTGCAGCTTCTCTACTCACGCGGAAATAGACCCATTCTTCCATGCCATCCAAAGCCATATCGCCACCGGCTCCCCATTCAGGAGGTGTGGTACCACAAACGCGTTGATATGATGATGCTTCTTTTAATTTTCCAGCTTCACTGTCTTCAAACAATTTTTTCAAATCAACTTCTATTACTTGAACAGGTGCTTTTCTAGTGGTATCCCTAATCTTGGTGCCAGGAATCAATGGGTTGCGCAAAAAATATAATTTCATAGACCTTCTAGCAATATTGAGCATGCCATTGTATCCACCTTCTGTTACTTGTACCAAATCTCCTGTTGCTTCATTCACGGCCATGGCTTCTCCTTTTACCATGCCAGAACTAAAGATCAACCATTTGCCATCAGAAGTCCATTGATTATGGGTTTGATAAATTTTCCTATCGCCATGTGGCTGACTAGTCAAAAACACCAGTTCGGATCCAGTTACTGGATCTTTGATAATCTTTTTTTCTGAAGGAAATCTTTTGCCAATTTGTGCTGTAGTGGCAAGAGACAATAGGCAAAACAATGGCAGTAGCAACAATCGATTCATATAGCAATTTGATGTTGATTCGGAACCCGGTTTTTAAAACTACTAGTTAAAGCCTCAGCCTGCGTCCTGAAGCATCCTGTCTGGCATTAACAAAACAAACTGCAAGAAAATCTTATCTTAGTTACAAATAAACACCATGAGATTTATCTTAAAAACACTGATTACCGCCATTGCTGTGTTGGTAGCTGCCTATATTTTAGACGGAGTGCATGTCAAAGATAGTATGACTGCTGTTTTAGTAGCTGCAGTATTGGGTTTATTGAACAGTTTTGTAAAACCTATTTTGATCATCATCACCATACCCATTACTGTATTCACGCTGGGATTGTTTTTACTAGTGATTAATGTATTAATCATCAAATGGGTTTCCGACCTGGTACCAGGATTTACAGTAAATGGTTGGGTTTATGCGTTGCTATTTAGTTTAGTTGTTTCAATTGCAACATCACTTATGGAAAGTTTGGTGGGAACCAATCAGCCCCCACCCAATAATGTATAGATTAAAACTGTCTAATCAAATCTATAATTCCAAAATCAGCTCTTTTACTTTTCCACTGATATAGTCACGTACTTCATTGAATTGTTCTGGTTCCATATGTTTGGGATCAGGAATCTGCCAGTCTACAAAACGTTTTGCTGGCATCCAGGGACAAGCGTCTCCACAACCCATGGTTACCACCGCGTCAAATGGGGCATACTGTTCTACATCTTGCAAAGACTTACTGTCATGCGTAGAAAGGTCATAACCCAATTCTTTCATGGCGGCAATGGCTTTAGGATTCACCACTCCACTTGGTTTACTTCCAGCACTATAGGCTTCCATATTTCCAGCCCCATGAATCAGTGCAAAAGCCTGACTCATCTGACTTCTATTACTATTTTCAACACAGACAAATAAGAGTTTCTTCTTTGACATTTACCAGTATTTAAATTGTTTTTTCTATTGTAAACCCTTCAACTTTTTTCACTCTCCACTCTTCACTTTCTTCTTCACTTTCTTCTTCACTTTCTTCTTCCTCCTCTCTTCACTCTTCACTTTCTTCTTCCTTCTCTCTTCACTCTTCACTCTTCACTCTTCACTTTCTTCTTCCTCCTCTCTTCACTCTTCACTTTCTTCTTCCTCCTCTCTTCACTTATTTAACAGCAGCCGGATCCTGGCGCACAACAAGCTTTATCTTCTGCTGGTTTGTCTGCATAAACAGTAATGCTATAAATACCCATGCCACTATTACGGAAGGCTTCTATTTCTACTGGGGTAAGGTAATTGATTAGAATATCGTCTGGAATAATAATCTCTTTGCTTTTTTGAATGGTAATATTCTTAAACCCGGTAGTTTCAATCAGTTCCATATAAACTGCTTTCTGAATAGCTCCAGATACACAGCCTGCATACATTTCAGCCGCTTCTTTTAATTGAGATGGCAATTGTCCTTCTAATACAATATCAGAAATACTAAAATGACCCCCTGGTTTTAGAACGCGGAACACTTCAGAAAGTACATTGAATTTATTGGGCACCAAATTCAAGACACAGTTACTCACTACCACATCAGCCATATTTGCAGACACTGGCATTTGTTCTATATCGCCCAATCTAAATTCTACATTTTGAAAGTTTAATTTTTCAGCATTGAGTCTGGCTTTGGCAACCATCTGCTCTGTAAAATCAATCCCAATGACTTTTCCTAATGGCCCTGTAGCAGCGCGTGCAACAAAACAATCATTACCTGCCCCACTTCCTAAATCAATGACCACATCCCCTTCTTTAATTTTGGCAAAAGCTGTTGGCAAGCCGCAACCTAGACCAAGATCAGCATCTGCGTTATAGCCTTTTAAATTGGTGTAATCGTCGGTCATAATATTATATACTTCTGTACTACAGCCACCTGCCCCACAGCAGGATGACGCATTGTCTTCTTTACTTTGTTCTGCAATAGCTGCATATTTTTCTTTCACCAATGCTTTGAGTTCATTTTCATTTTTCATATTGCTATATTTTTATTGCAATGGCTTTGTATTTATACAATCAATTGTGGTTTTCTAAAACTGCAAAAAATAAATTGTTGAATGGTTTCAAATGGTGTTCTATGATCTACTGTAATGC
>NCHJ01000123.1:0-5761 GCA_002256765.1 Bacteroidetes bacterium 24-39-8 | reverse complement strand
TTTTCTCAAAAAAATCAGTCAATAAAACTGACATTGACTTTTCAGAATATTGTTTTATTTCTATTCCACTACACTTAGTGGGTCCTTGTTCTGAGAATGTTCCCATTACCAATATGCCAGAAGGCTTAATGGATTGTTGTACCGTATGTAAATAGTGTTCAATCTCTTGTTCAGAAGTTAAAAAATGGAAAGCTGCTCTATCGTGCCAGAAATCATATTGTTCTTCTGATACAAATGTGGCCGCGTCTGCTACAATCCATTTTACCAAACTCGCTCTATTTCCTAGTCTTATTTTTGCCCTCTCTAGTGCAGTTGCAGAAATATCTAACACGGTAATATGCTGATAACCCAAATCTAAAAGGTGATCAACCAATAGGCTATCGCCCCCGCCAATATCAATGATACTTGCAGTTGTATCTACTTTAAATTCATTAAAAAAATGTAAAGACGTTTCTGGCTTGGGCTGAAACCAACTTACTTCATTCAATGATTTGGTTTGGTAAATTTTATCCCAGTGTGCTTTTTTGTCAAACTGTTCCATACTGATTGATTTATATTAACAACAAGATTTTTCTTTCTGCAATTGCAATGCTGAAAACATGCCATTAAAATCTTTCATGAATGATTCCATGGCTTCCCAATTAATGCAGTAACAACTTTTAGGTCCCTCAATAGTTCCTTTAATTAATCCTGCATTCTTCAATTCTTTTAAGTGTTGGGAAACGGTGGCTTGAGCCAAAGGCAGTATTTCTACAATCCTTCCACAAATACAGCCATTCTCGTTTGCCAGTACTTTCATGATGGCAATTCTGGCTGGGTGCGATAGTACTTTTGCAAATGCTGCTAAGTCTTGTTCCTGCTGTGTAAATTCAGTTGTTTTTGCTATTGCCATTACTTTATCGTTTTTATACGATAAGCAAATCTAGGGAGAAAATTTGATTCATCGTATAAATACGATAATATTTTTTTTTAAAAATTGTTTCCGCAGCTTAGAAAAGTGGTTTTAAAGTTCTTATTTCTTCAAAAAAGGCCCTTTCTTGTTCCAACCAACAGGTACACTAGAGAGATACCAAGTTTTACCCTTATCCTTATTTCCCTGAAAAAATAAATGGTATTTGCCGTCTTCAGCTTTAAATATGTTGGGGTGTCCGCTTTCGCTTTCATTCCAAGAGCCTGGAGCACCATTGGTCAAAAATGGTTGATCAGAGATTCGCTTCCATTTAATTCCATCACTGCTTATAGCCACACCAATTTGCTGTGGCTCGTTATTATAAGCTCCTGCATAAAACATGTACAATTGCTTGCCTATTTGTATACAGGAAGCCGCTTCAATACAATTTTTTTCCCAAGGCAATTCAGGCTTGAGCATGGGCATGCCCAAAACTTCTGTCCAAGTATCTCTAGCAAAATTGGAATTCATTGAAGTGGTTGCAACGCCCTGCTGTTGTATCTTATAGGCCGTATCCCTAGTGGCATAATACAAAAAGTACTTCCCTTTAAACGCAATAACTTCTGCGTCTATAGCCCTACCACAAGACCAATCGCCAGCAGTTGGTCTAAAGATTGGATTACTAGGATCCTTTTTAAAATCAAGTCCATTGTTTGATACTGCGTGACAAATAGCATCGGCCTTGCCATTGCCATAAGACTGATAAAACAAATGTAGTTGACCATCTTTAATAAGAGCAGATGGTGCACAGATACCCTTTGTTTCAATGCTATCTAAACTAGGTTTTAGATTTCCTTTTTTTTGCCAATTCACTAAGTCATTACTAGTAGCAATGCCAATATACCAAGTCTTTCTATTTTCATCGGGCACGGAATAATACATCCAATAAGTTCCTTGATAAAAAATCACATAGGGATCTTTTGCATAAGGCCTATCCGCCACATCTCTGTCTCCATAATACATGGCAGGAGTCTGTGCCTTTGGCGATGTTAACAATAACAAGTGTAGCAAACTGAGTAAGAAAATGGTTCTAAGACGCTTCATTTAGGTTCTTATGGTGGTTTCAGCTCTAAAGTAGAACAGAACCAGCTATACCCCATCAATTGGGGCAAATTTTCCGCCATTTATCAAGAAATAGCCCCGTTTGTCATAAGAGAAAATTTATAAAAATCTTCAATTGATTGATTTTCAATTAATTAAATTATACCTATTACAACCCGTTACCGATTACCTGAAAAAACTTGGTACTATGTGTTGCATAGTACCAAATATTGTTGCATCTTTGTTCTGTCAAAGGGAAACAACCCCAACAAAAACAAAAAAACTCAAAATACAAGATCATGAAAACGCTTAACAACCAAACACTAAACAACTTAGAAAAAGTAAGTGGTAACCAAACATTCCAAGAAACTAGGGAGACTGTGACCAACAACCACAACACCCCAACTCACAAACACAGCTTGAGCAGTGCAGATCTTTGGAATATCCAACGCATGGCTCGCATCAGAAACACCAGAAGATTTCTGGTTTCCTAATTCAAGTACCTCAAGTATTCATAACAGGTCTACCCAAACAAATCAGGGCCGACCACAAAAACTCCGGCTATGGACATTCAGAACACACAAAGTCAAATGCGAAAGGGCGTATTGGAGTTTTGCATTCTTTCCATCATCCGTCAAGGGGAAGTTTATCCCAGTGACCTGGTAGATAGAATGAAAGCTGCCAACCTTCATATTTTGGAAGGAACTCTCTATCCTTTGCTGACGCGATTGAAAAACGCAGGACTGTTAACTTACCGTTGGGTGGAAAGCAATAGCGGACCGCCACGTAAATACTTCATCATGACCGATCTAGGTCTGGAATTCTACGGAGAACTAGAGAGAACCTGGAAAGAGTTGGCAGATGCAGTACAAACACTAACCCAACCTGCAGGAGAAGTAGAAGTCTCCACAGAAACCCAACCCCAACCCTAACCACCAAAACTACAAAAATGAAAAAGGTAATTAATATAAACTTCCAAGGCAGGGTCATACCCATTGAAGAAACTGCCTATGATATACTAAAGCAGTATGTGGATAGTTTACGCAAATTCTTTGCCAACGAGGAAGGAAGAGACGAGATCATCAATGATATTGAAGGACGTATAGCTGAATTATTTGGCGAAAGTCTGAAAAAAGGTGCTACCTGTATCACAGAAGATACCGTGAATGGAATTATTGCCAGCATGGGCCATCCAGAAGACTTTGAAGGTGAAGAAGCCAACGTAAAATCACAATTGGGTGGTGAAGGAAAACAATCTCAAAGCAATTATCAGTTTACTCCTAATGACGCACCTAGAGGTCGCTTATATAGAGATGACAATGACAAATTGTTAGGCGGTGTTTGTAGTGGTGTAGCTAATTATTTGAGACTAGATCCTACCATTGTTAGATTGGTCTTAGCACTAATTGCATTCCTTGGCGGAAGTGGTATACTATTGTATATTCTACTTTGGATTATCCTTCCTTCTAAACCCTTAGCAAATACGGTATCTACCAAAAGATTATACCGTAACCCAGACGAGAAAGTGATTGCAGGTGTAGCTAGTGGTATCTCAGCTTATTTTGACATTGCTGTTTGGATCCCAAGATTAGTTTTTGTATTCCCCTTAGTAACAGGAGTAATCTCTAGCATTTTCCGCCATAGTTTTTGGTGGGATGGCGATCCATTCCCTGGTATTGTTTTCGGTTCATTTGGTGGAACCTTGTTTATTGTCTATGCTATTCTATGGGCTGTGATTCCAGAAGCCAATTCTGCTTCTGAAAAATTAGAAATGCGTGGAGAAAGAGTAGACTTAAACACCATTAAGAATACCATTCAAGAAGACCTAGAAGGATTCAAAAGCCGTGCAGAAAAATGGGGTGGAGAAGTAAGTGCAAAAGCACAGGAATTTGGATCAGAAGTCAAACAAACTTTTAACGATAAAAGTGCTCAATTTGGTAGCGAGATGCAATTTGTGGCTAAGAAAAGCAAGTTTAGCATCTTCACTGTATTTGGTTTTATTTTCAAAGCATTCTTCCTCTTCATAGCTGGTGTAATTGCTTTTGCGCTTTTGGTAGCACTACTAGCTTTCTTGGTAGCAGGTGTAGGTGTATTTCCTTTGAAGAATTTTTTCCTAGAAGGATTCTGGCAGAATTTTCTAGCCTGGTCTACCCTCTTATTATTCTTGGGTGTTCCGGTAGTTGCTTTTGTCACTTGGGTCATCCGCAGAATCATGGGTGTAAAATCTGGTAACAAATCTATTGGATTCACTTTTGCAGGCATGTGGGTATTGGGTTTGATTTCAGCACTAACCTTGGCTTTCTTAATCTCAGAAAACTTTAATGCAAGGGCTAGAGAGAAAGCAGAGTTGACTATTAAACAACCAGCAACTGGAAAGATGATTGTCACAGTGCCAGAAAGTAAGGTAAAAGTATATGGCAGATGGCTCAAATTAGATGGCTTGATCTCAATGACAGACGATAGTTTGTTTCTAAACAATGTACGCATTCACTTGATCAAGAGTAAAGACAGTCTGTATCATATAGAATCTACTAAGTACAGCAATGGTAGTGATGAGAGTGCAGCTCTTAGAAATATCAAAGAGATGAACTACGGCATTAACCAACAAGACAGTACCGTTTTTCTAGATAGAGGTTTCTCCGTACAACGTGGTACCAAATTCCGTAACCAAGGTGTAGTTATCACTATCCAGATTCCAGTTGGAAAGCGCATTTTGATAGACAAGAAAGTACAAAGACGCTTGAATCACTTTAGCTTGAACAATGGTAGAAATGATTGGGATTCTGATGAAGATTGGAATGACTACTATGGCTGGGATTCTGATGTAGAATATATCATGACCTTAGGAGGATTGGAAAGAATCAAAGACAATCAGAAAATTGACAAAGTTGAAACTACTGACCAAGACAATGACGGCGTTTCTGATGCAGTGGAAGATTATAAGAAAAGTAAGGAAGAGTTGAGAAAGGAATATGAGAAGAAGCAGAAGGAAGCAGAAGAGTTGAAAAAAGAATTGGATAAGCCTGTTGACACTACTCAATACAAATACAAAAAGGCTGTGGTATTGAATGCTGAAAACGCTGTTAAATCAGCTGCAATTAGCAAAAAAACGGTACTGCAAGAAGAAGAGTTGTTAGAAACGCCCAAGCTTTTATTAATGCAAATGGTATTATAAACTAGGTTGAAGTTGGGAATAAAAGGACCCCGTTCTGATCTCGGGATGGGGTTCTCCCTTTTAAAAGCTTGACTTGATTTTTAAAAAGCACCCACCAAGGTGCTTTTTTATTTTTGTAGCCCCCCTTGCTTAGCTTATTTTTGCCCACCTAAACAAGTAGCACTCAACTATGAAAAACACTGCATTCACCCAGAAACATATTGCATTAGGAGCCAAGATGGCCGAATTTGCAGGATACAATATGCCCATTAGCTATAGTGGCATCAATGATGAACACGCCGCGGTTAGAAAAAATGCGGGCGTTTTTGACGTAAGTCATATGGGTGAATTTATCCTTAAAGGTGAAAATGCATTAGACCTGATTCAGCGCGTTACTTCTAACGATGCTACAAAAATTACCGATGGTCAAGCCCAATACAGTTGTTTACCCAATAAAGACGGTGGTATTGTAGATGACTTGATTGTATATTGTATGGAATACAATAAGTCTTATATGTTGGTGGTAAACGCTAGCAATATTGAAAAAGACTGGAATTGGATTAGCAGCTTCAACTCTAAAACTGTTGAAATGCATAATATCAGCGAAAAAACTAGCT
>NCHJ01000122.1 GCA_002256765.1 Bacteroidetes bacterium 24-39-8 | reverse complement strand
ATGACATTTTTTCTTTTTCTGACCAACCAACCACCTGCCCTCAATGTGGTGTAAGAACCGAGATTATTGCTGATCATTTTGATTCTCCTGTAAAGACGCAAGAGCATAAATGCCTTTCTGCTGAATGCGGTTTTGAATTTGTTATAGAAGAATAATCCCCGCGCAACCGATTGCACCCATGACGCAAACCCCATTGTCATTTAGTATATTTGAAACAGTCTTAAAATGCAACCCATGAATCGTAGATCTGTTTCTCTTCTTGTGATGGCCTTGCTGTCTTTGTTTAGCATCGCCAACGGCCAAAAAAGCAAACCCAATGTGATTTTTATTCTGGCGGACGATTTGGGCTATGGCGATTTGGGTTGTTATGGTCAGCAAAAAATTAGAACGCCGCATATTGATCAAATGGCGGCGGAGGGCATGAAGTTTACGCAGTTCTATTCGGGCACATCGGTTTGTGCACCATCGCGTGCGTCTTTGATGACGGGGCTGCACACAGGTCATACGCCTGTTAGGGGCAATGTGGGCATGGAGCCCGAGGGGCAGTTTCCCATTCCGGACAATGCTTTTACCATTGCGGAATTATTCAAGCAGGCCGGTTATGCCACGGGCGATTTTGGCAAATGGGGTCTGGGTCCTGTGGGTTCAACGGGCGATCCCATTAAACAGGGTTTTGACAAATTCTATGGTTACAATTGTCAGTCATTGGCGCACGATTATTTTCCTGATCATTTGTGGAATAACCAAACCAGGATTGACCTGCCCAACACCTTCAACAACCAAACACAGTATGCAGGTGACATGATTCAGCGTCAGGCACTGGACTTTATTGCTCAGAACAAAAACAAACCCTTCTTTCTCTATCTCTCTTATACCCTGCCACACGCGGCTTTGCAATTGCCTAACGGCGATGCCCATTTAGAATACTATAAAAAACAATTCAACGAAGAACCCGTTGCACTGAAACCTTGGAATGGTAAGGGCTATCAGCCAAATGCTTATCCCAAAGCTGCTTATGCGGCCATGGTACAGAAGATGGATGACTATGTGGGTCAAGTGATGCAGCAATTGGTTACGCTAGGTCTAGATAAAAACACCTTGGTGATTTTTACTAGTGACAATGGGCCCCATCGCGAAGGCGGGAACAATCCCGATTTCTTTAATAGTAATGGAGGCATGCGCGGTATTAAGCGCGATCTCTATGAAGGTGGCATGCGCGAACCCATGATTGCCCGCTGGCCCGCTACTATTAAAGCCGGTCAGGTGTCTACACAAACTGGTGCCTTCTGGGATTTTCTTCCCACGTTTGCGCAGCTCACCAAACAAGCCATTCCCTCAGGCATAGACGGTCTTTCTATTTTGCCCACACTCACCGCCAAGGGCAAGCAAGACCAACACGAATATTATTATTGGGAGTTCCATGAAAACGGAGGCAGACAAGCAGTTCGCATGGGCGATTGGAAGGGCGTTAGACTCAACGCATCTACCAATCCAAACGGACCCATTGAACTCTATAACCTCAGCACAGATCTTGCCGAGAAAAACAATATCGCTTCAGCAAACCCTGAGATTGTTGCGCGCATACAAGAGATTATGAAAACTGCGCATGTGGAGAACAAGGATTTTCCGTTTTTTACTGCTTCAAAAACTAGTAAGTAATTCCAGACCGTACTTGTTTTTCAGACTTTTCAAAATGACCATTTTTTATACTTGTTATAGTATAAAAGTGAGCATTCTATTTTATACACGTTCTAGTATAAAATTGAACCCCTTGATTTATACTTGTTCTAGTATAAAAATGAGCTAAAATATTTTTTCTTAAAAACAAGTACACCAAGCCAAAATCGTCTTCTATATTCAGGTGTTTTACGCAATCAAATTGGGTGTTTTAGCCCTTGACAGCACATTTTATGAAATGTATTTTTACTGATATGATTTATTGACTAACTACATTGATTTATAATAAGTTGTTCATCTAAATTAACTATCAGAATGTTGGAATTCAAAAAACATATCAAAATAAAGTTTCCTTATAATGAAACTTATGATTAATTTTAACTCAGAGGATGCTGGTTTTGAAAATTCAAATTTCAAGGTTGTCTTTTTGGAAGAAGCTTTTGTTTTTTTGAATGGACTTCCTGTCAAGCATGCAGAAAAAATTCTTCAAGGAATTAGGAAGTCACAGCTTGGTAATGATCCAGTATTCTTTAAAAAAATTGATTCTGATATTTGGGAATTTAGAACTCGTTATCAAGGATTACAGTACAGACTATTAGCTTTTTGGGATAAAAGAGATATGAATAATACATTAGTTATAGCAACTCATGGCTTTATAAAAAAACAAAGTAAAGTACCAGATTCTCAGATTAAAAGAGCTATTGCAATTAGGCTTTTTTATTTTAAAAATTGACGCAATGAAAAAGTATACATTAGATGAAGTACAAGATTCTATAGTTGGTAAAAAAGGAAGTAGAAGTCGTAACGATTTTGAACTTGAATTATCGTTGGACCAAATTGGTTTTAAAATCAAGCAAGTGAGAATTGAAAAAAACCTGACCCAAGAAGCACTTGGTAAATTGGTAGGAGTTCAAAAGGCTCAAATTTCTAAATTGGAATCTAATTCAAGTAATGCATCTATTTCTACTATTGTTCGAGTATTTAGAGCAATGAATGCCTCAGTGCAATTTAGAGTAGAAATGATTTCTAATAGAAGTAAAAATAATGGAAGGAAAAAATTATTGACTATTCCAACTTTAGTAGCATAATAAATGTAATAATGAGATCAAGCAACATTTACATTGTCCTCCTTTTTACATCAATTGTTTTTTTGATTTATAGTAATCATTATTTGGATCTTAATCCTGTAGTGAAGAGTATTATTTCTGTTGGTCAATTTATTTGTTTGATACTGATTGTTAGAAGTAAAAACAATTCTAAAACTTAATTCCTCTTTTGCAGATATAACCCCACCAAAGAATATATGCAGCAATGGTTCGGTAAGGTTCCCAAGCTTTGGCAATGGTGAGGGCTTCTTCTTTACTCAAATGGGTTAGACCCTTGATTTCTTTGAGGCGGTTCATCAGGGCAATATCGCCGGTGGGGAAGAGGTTGGGGCGGTGAAGGGCCATCATCAAATAAACATCTACGGTCCAGTCTCCAATGCCCTTGATTTTTTTAAATTCTGTTCTAATGATTGCATCATCCAGTTGGTTGAGCTTTTTCAGATTGAGGGTTTTGTCTGTGATGGCTTGCGCCAATGCGCGGGCATAGACCATTTTTTGTCTGCTAAAATAACAGGCGCGCATTTCCTCATCAGAAAGCGATAACAAAATGATTGGTGTGATTTTGGGAAGCTTGGCGCGTAACAGATCCATGGCGGCGCGGGCCGATGCCAGAGAAACCTGTTGTTCCAATATAATATGGATCAGTGTTTCAAAATTAGGTTCCCGATGCCAGAATGGTGGATAGCCATATTGCTCTATAGTATCGCGCAGCTCCGCATCTTTTTTACAAAGTTGTTTGCAATACTTGACCAGTGTTTCTGCGGTAAATTCCATTAAGTGCCTTCCAATTTATGCGCAAACTAATTTAAATATTGCTTGCTTTAATAGCTTTTATCTGATGCCCTTTCAAAGCAAAATAGATTACATAAGCATAACAAACCAAAGGTGCAAAGAAAGCGTATCGGATGCCAACATTGTCTGAGATGTATCCCATGATGGGTGGCACAATAGCGCCTCCCACAATTCCCATGATCAATAGAGACGATGCAGTTTTGGTATAAGCGCCTAGGTCTTTGATGCTTAAGGTAAATACTATAGGATACATGATAGAGGTAAATAGTCCTATGACAACCAAGGACCAGATGGATGTATAGCCTGTGGTGATGATGGCTAGCAAAACCAACAGGAATGCGCCTAGGGAGGACACTACCAACATTTTGGGTGGGCTAAATTTCTTGAGTATATAGGATCCGAATAATCTTCCGGCTAGAACCAAGGCCATAAACACAGTGATAAATAGAGCTGACTTTTGTTCGGTGAGTCCTTCTAATTCCATGGACTTGGAATAGCGAATTAAAAAACTCACAATGCCTACTTCTGCGCCTACATAACAAAACACCGCGCCAATGCCATACATGGCGTGTGAGAATTGGAAAATCTTTTTAAAGGAATAATTGCTTTGTTCTTCATCTGCAATGGTTGGAAGTTTGATAAAGCAGAGTAACAAACCCATGGCAATGAATAAGCCTGCCAATCCTAGGTAGGGTAGTTTTACCAAGTTGGCTTCTGCAGTTAAAAATGCTTGCAGCTCAGTAGCGGTAAATGAATCAATGCTTGTTTGTGGAATGTCTTTCTCCTGCAAAAGCAGGAGCGCTCCAATATAAGGTGCAATGGTTGCACCTAATGAACCAACAGCTGCGGATAAACTTAATCTACTAGAAGCACCTTCTGGATCTCCTAGTTTAGAGATGTATGGTGTTGCGGTTACTTCTAAAAAAGTAAATCCTGCTGCCATGACAAATAGCGCCAAAAGAAATAAAGGGTAGTACCTGATTTCTGCCGCTGGATAAAACAAAGCTGCACCAAGCGCTGCAGTTAATAATCCCGTAATCATTCCCACTCGGTATCCTTTCTTTTGAATAAAATATCCTGCCGGGATGGCCATTAAAAAGTATGCCCCAAAAAAAGCAGATTGGATTAAGGATGATTCTAGGTCTGTTAATTGACAGGCTCGCTTTAAATGCGGAATCAAAATATCATTGATATTCCTACTCATGTTCCAGAAAAACATGAGACACATGACTATAAGCAGGGGGAATAATATACTGGTTGTTTTGTTTTGTTTCACGTGGGTTGGTTATGGTGTTGAACTAGTTGGTTTCTTTTAAATCGCAACTGCTACCTGGTGTTTCTGGAGTTTTATAAACGCCATTTTCAATTTTCACTGGATTTACAAAATGCTTTTGTAAGTGTGGAATATGTTCTAAGAACAAAGCTTCATGCCCCAGTTTAATATGATTGAACAACACCAAGTGTTGGTGCAGCTGTCCCATATCGCCCACGTGCGGCACAACCGGAATCCCAAATTTTTTGCTGAGTAAACTCACCGCAATAAATTCACTAACACCTGCCACCCTTACTGCGTCTACCTGAACAAAGCCTACTGATTTTGTTTGCAAGAAATTCTTGAATAAGATTCTATTGGGTACGTGTTCACCCAAGGCAATTTTTGTTGGGGCAATCGCATCGGCCAAAACCTTATGTGCCATTACATCATCTGGATGCGTGGGCTCTTCAATCCAATAAGGATTCATGCTCTGCAATTCTCTGCAAATGATTCTGGCTTGTGGTAAGGTCCATTGTTGATTGGCGTCTAACATAATCTTTGCCTCATCACCCGCTACATCTCTAACTATATGCGCCCTTCTAATATCTCTTTCAAATGCTTTGGAACCCACTTTTAATTTCATAGCAGTAAATCCTTCTGCCACTGCTTTTTTACAATTCTCTCTTACTTTTTCATCGCTATAATTAAACCAGCCAATAGAAGTGTCATAACCTGGATAACCCTTGGTCAAAATGCCGCTTCTTTCTGAGTTAGTACTTTCTTGCTGTTTGAATAACTCAATAGCCTGAGTTCTGGTTAGTTCATCTTCTAGGTAACTAAGATCAAGGGTATTCACTATTTGTTCTGGACTCAAACTGATCAATAATTTCCATAGTGGCACAGCTCTTTTCTTGGCCCATAAATCATAACAGGCATTGGTTACAGCGGCTAGTCCTAAATGCACAACACCTTTGTGTGGCCCCAACCACCTAAATTGTTGTTCATTAGAAAGTGCTTGTAAATGAGAACCAAAATTGGCCATCAGTTCTTCAATATCTTTTCCCTTTAATGTCTCTGCATAAAAAGCCGCAGCCTTGCAAACAAGGTCATTGCCTTCTCCTACAGTAAAGGCAAAACCGGTTCCTACCAATCCGGAATCGTCTACTAATTTGCATACTGCGTAAGAGTAAACAGGGTCTCTGTGTATAGCATCGCTACCAGCACCTGCACCAAGCGGAAATCTTCTGTCTTCTATGATAATCTTCTGAATCATAATCTCATTTTTTAGGGACCTTATAATCTATATCCTAATTCCGCTCCGCCACTAATGGGCAAAATGCATCCTGTAATAAATCTGGCTTTTTCTGATAACAAAAAGACGCAAGCGTCTGCCACTACATCACCCGAAGGGCAATAACCCAATGGATGTATCTTGTCTAGATAATTTTCAATCTCAGTGCTATTGGGTTGTTCTTTTGACCAGTCTCTGAGCATAGGCGTCCACACACCTGCAGGTGCTACGGCATTTACCCGAATCCCATATTTGGCATAATCCAATGCCATTGATTTGGTTAGGGTATTCATCGCGCCCTTTGTTGCGGAATACGCTGCGTGTAATTCTTGCCCAATCTCTGCCACTAAACTGCTGGTATTAAGAATGGTTCCCTTACTTGCTTTTAATGCTTCAAAACCATATTTAGTGGTTAGGTAAACCGATTTTAGATTCACGTTCATTAGCTTGTCCCATTCCTGTGTGGTGGTTTCATGCAGGGCTTTGGAAGGATAGGCAATTCCTGCATTATTGTGAATGGCGTCTATGCGTCCAAAATGCGCGATGGTTTTTTCTATGGCATCTTTGACTAGTACTTCATCCGAAACATCGCAGGGCAAACAAAGATGCGCACCTCCAATTTCTTGAATCACGGCTTCAATGGCTGCATGATCAAGTGCTGCAATGGCCAAGAGGGCTCCCTCCTTGGCATAGGCTTTGGCGCACTCGGCACCAATACCCATTGAACCCCCAGTAAGAAAAATGACTTTGTTCTTAAGTAGCATAGCAAGGTTAGTTGAACAGGTTAAAATAGATTAACTGTTTGTTAGATTACAAATAAAAACCTTGTTTTCCAGCTATTTGCCTGCAATATTATCCGATTATTGCACTATTTTACCATAAACCAATCGGCGGTAGTTAGCCCAATTACTAAATAATTGCTATGCGTCCACAGCTTTTAAAAATTACATCGGGGCCCTCCATCTCTTTTAGTGCTAGACAGGACGCCATGCCCTATGTCAATAATAATTGGCATTATCATCCTGAAGTGGAATTGATTCATGTGATGCAGGGAGAGGGAACCTTATTTGCGGGTGATACTTCTATTAGGTTTAGTCCTGGAAACTTGATTTTAATTGGGTCTCAATTACCACACTATTGGCGTTTTGATGATGCGTATACTCAGGAACAACCCCTACCATCATTGATTGAGCTGACGCAGTTTTGCGATGACTTTTGGGGCAAAGAATTTTTGAGCTTGCCCGAGAACCAGGCCATCAAGAAATTATTGAATAGGGCAAAAAGAGGCATGATTGTTTCTGAAGAAATTGGTTTGTTGGCCAAAGTGGTTTTGCATCAATTGATTCTTGCACAAGGAACAGAAAGATTGATTCAGCTCATGCAACTCTTGCAAATACTTGCTACGGATAATGAGCCTAACTATATTTCTTCATCCAATCATTTTGAATTTGTTTCTTCTGAAAATGAACGGATCAATGCCATTTATAATTATGCGCTTAACCATTTTAAAAAGAAGATCTATTTAAAAGACGTTGCAGCCATTGCCAATTTGGCCACCAATTCTTTTTGCCGATATTTTAAATCTAGAACCAGAAAAAGTTTTTCTGTTTTCATCATTGAACTGCGCGTTGGTTATGCTTGTAAACTATTAGCCGAGAAAAGAATGAGCATCAAAGAAATCTGTTTTGAAAGCGGCTTTAATAGCTTCACCAATTTCAACAAACAGTTTAAATTATTAAAGGGCATGCAACCCAATGAATATAGAAAGCGAATGGGGTTTGAATAGTGGGATACATGATTTTCTATAAATAATCGAGAAATTTTGAAAGGCATACATAGTTTTCAGACTTTTCAAAAAGCCCCGATTTTTATACTTGTTCTAGTATAAAAACGCCTACTCTATTTTATACCCGTTCTAGTATAAAATAGAACCCCCTGATTTATACTTGTTCTAGTATAAAAATAGCCATCAACTATTTTTTTATAAAAACCAGTAAAAGTGCATCAAGATCTTCTCCTATAATAAGGTGTTTTACTCAAATAAATTGGGTGTTTTAATGCTTGACAATTCTTTTCATGTAATATACTTTTACTGGTATTACGGATGAACTATAATACTCCCAAAATTCGACACCAAAGTATCAGAGTGTTATGTTAAGAATCGATTGTTAAACGTGTGACAGAATTTTGATTTTAATGAATTCATCAAAACTTAGGAAAAGCTTCCTTGATAAGTTAAATTTCTAAAAGAATTGGGGCTTGTTAATTACGATGAAATTGTAAACATAAATGAACAAAATTTTGATTTATTCCAGAAAATAATAAGTGAAATACCTAGTTTAAAAAATAAATCAATAAACCAAATTTCTTCTTTATTTGACAAAGCATACATTGAAAATGAGAGAAATTATACTCAAGCCGAACGATTAAAATATGTAGCTATGGATATCTGCTCTAGCACATATGGAAATGGAATGAACTCATGTGGCAATCTCCTAGCGATAGAACTAGCAACTGCCGCAACTGCTGAAGCAGCAGGTGCTCTTGCTGGAACTCCAGCGGC
>NCHJ01000121.1 GCA_002256765.1 Bacteroidetes bacterium 24-39-8 | reverse complement strand
CCGCCATTTTTAGCACAGGCATCAATGGCTTTTTGAATAGCATTGGTAGAAAGAAAATTACTGTCCGATTTTGCACCAAAATCATTCACCCAAATCTGATTCTTTTTTAGTCCGCCTAGACTTGAACCAACCTTTGAAGCCCAATCAGGATCAGCGTCCAATTTGGCTTCTTCTTTTTTCAATAGGGCTAATTCTGCTTGGGTAATTGGTAATACGCTGCCATGTCTTAGTCCTTTTGGAAAATGAACACTATCAGAAATGTCTCTCCAATTTTTCAGGTCTTTTGATGCAACAGCACCGTATTTGTGATCACGGTATTTGTCAAAATAAACAATCCAGTCCTGGCCAATTTTCAAAGCTGTAGGACCTTCTGCCCAATAGTTTCCGGTAATAGGTTCAGATGGTTTACTATACCCTCCAGTTGCTTGATCAGAGAATGCTACGCGTAGATTCTTTTGAACGGGTTTTAACGTCTCATCCTTTAGAATCATTAGGTATTGCTTACCCACTTTTTGAATGGTAGCATCAATTACATTGAAACCTTGATCATACATAAGTTTGGTGTCACTAAAGGTTTTAAAATCCTTGGTAGTCACATAATAAATGCGGTGGTTATTATCACCCAAATTTTCTGTTTCAGGAAATCTGCCAGGAATGGTGGTGGCCCAATAAATCAGGTATTCTTTTTTGGCATCGTCATAAAATATTTCAGGTGCCCAACAATTTTTTGCGGTAGCTTCTTTTTCCATGACTGGAACAAAAACCTGTTCAGACCAATGAATCAAATCTTTGGAACTGGCATAACCAATTCCCCTGTCTTTCCAACTCACTGTCCAAACCATATGAAACAAGCCATCCTTACCCCTGATAATACAAGGATCCCGCATGAGTTTGTCTTTTGCCACAGTTGGTTTAAGAAAAGAATTGTCTTTTTTAAGACTTGCCCAATTCAGGCCGTCTACGCTATAAGCCAAGTGCAATCCGTCTTCCCCATTTCCCTTAAAGTATGAAAACAGATAAGCAGGTGTTTCTTTTTTTTGGGCTACTAAAGAATAAGTCCAACAAAAAACAGCAGTAAAAACAAGCACTATGCGAGAAACTATATGCATCATTTATTTTTTCAAAGTCAATAAAACAATGGATTGTGCAGGTAGGTCTACTACCAATTCATTTCCAACTTTTTTAGCGCCATTAAATACAACAGGCTTTACAATATTGGGTTGGGTAAAACTATTCACGTCTGTAAGTTTGGCAGAAGTTAAGACCTGGCCTTCAACCTTGGTCCAATCCACTTCATTCAATGCGGTATTAATATGCATGGCATTGGTGGGATCCAAATTCACTAGTGTCATATGCACTACTTGGTTACTGTCTTTGGATGCAGAAATATTCAGCGCAGGAATTTTGTTCTTCCCATTCACCAATTCAGGACTGGTAAATTTAACTGGTAGTAATTTGGCGTCCTGGTGTGCTTTATACAAATCAAATACATGGTAGGTAGGCGTTAACAGCATTTTGTTTCCTTCTGTCAAAATCAATGCCTGCAATACATTTATGGTTTGTGCCAGATTAGCCATGCGCACGCGATCTGCGTGGTTATTGAAAATATTTAAAGTAGTAGCAGCTACTAATGCATCGCGCAAGCTATTTTGTTGATAAAGAAAACCTGGATTGGTCCCTGGTTCTACATTGGTCCAGATACCCCACTCATCCACCACCAATGCTACGCGTTTGGCAGCATCATATTTGTCCATGATAGTGGAATGCTTAGTCACCAATTCCTCCATGTACAAACAATTCTTCATGGTATTGAAATATTCGTTCTGATCAAAAGCAGTAGCAGAACCCTTGTTTCCCCAATTACCAGTTGGCAAAGTATAATGGTGCAAGGCAAGACCCCACATTTGACCAGCATTTACATTTTTCATCATGGTCTCTGTCCAGTTATAGTCTGCCACATTGGGACCTGCAGCAATCTTATTCATTCTGGCATTGGGATAGTTCTTCACAAAAGTGGCATAACGCTTGTACTCGTCTGCATAATGTTCTGGTGTCATGTTTCCACCACAACCCCAACTCTCATTACCCACACCCCAGAATTTTACGCCCCAGGGTTTGTCCCTACCATTTTGTTTGCGAATTTCTGTCATGGGGCTAAGGCCATCAAAATTCAAATACTCTACCCATTTAGACATTTCTTCCACCGTACCGCTTCCTACATTACCCGTGATATAAGGATCACATTTGAGCATACTGCAGAGTTCCAAAAACTCGTGGGTACCAAAACTATTGTCTTCGGTAACATTACCCCAATTGGTATTGATCATTTTGGGTCTTTGGGCTCTTGGACCAATACCATCTCTCCAATGGTATTCATCTGCAAAACAGCCACCTGGCCAACGCAGATTGGGAATTTGAATTTTCTTCAAAGCGTCTACAATGTCTAATCTAATTCTTCCCTGGTTTTGGATACCAGAATTTTCACCTACCCAAAATCCGTCATAGATACAACGGCCCAAGTGTTCTGAAAAATGGCCATAAATATGTTTACTAATTACGGTGTTGGCATTAAATCCATCTACCTGTAATTTCACATTCGTTTGAGCAACACCTTTCAACAAAAGGAGTTGACAAACAATTGCCAATAACATTAATTTAATTGTTGGATGACTTTTCATACTTGATACTTATCGTTTGAATAATTAATACTGTTACTTTTTTTTAAAATTTGTATTCTTTCCTCACTATTCCCTTTTTCCTCCCTCTCTTCACTCTTCACTCTTCACTCTTCACTTTTTCTTCCTCCTCTCTTCACTCTTCACTCTTCACTTTTTCTTCCCCCTCTTCACTCTTCACTCTTCACTCTTCACTTTTTCTTCCCCCTCTTCACTCTTCACTCTTCACTTTCTTCATCTTCACTCTTCACTTCTTACCAAGCTAAGCCCCATTAACCCAATAACCACATCATTGGCAATGGTTTCTAATTCTATAGACTGCAATGTCTTTTGATTGTTTAAAGGCAGGTCCAATACTGTTGCTGCACCTCCACTAATGGGTTTACCATTAAATGGTTTGATTGACTGATCGTATACAGATACTACTTTCCCTGTTTTCAAATGAATCCGAATGGGTTTGGGCGCATTGGTTTGAAATGCATATCCATCATCCAAATAGTCTTGATCTATAGGCCACCAATTCTCTGGATTCTTTAATTCTAAACTATCAGCAGTTCCATCTGCATATTGAATGCGAACTACCCCATTGACCATTCTGGATTGCATGGGATTGGTAGAACCCGCCATTAATAAATACGCGTGTGAAGCAGTACCTTCTAATGGAATCTTTGTTTGACGAGGATAATTATCCCACTGAGAAGTAAATAGAATATTGTTTTTCAAAGTATCATTAGGACTACTAAACTGTATTCCCTGTTGCAATTGAATGGTACCAGTAGTTGCTATATTTTTTCTAAACCCACTATCACTAATATTGGCAGTTCTTAAAGGATAGGTCCATTCTCCAATACCTTGGGTTGGCAATTGTAAAGTTGGCACATTAGGTCTAGGACTCAGATATTGGGTTCTGAAAATCTGATTTACTTTGTTGTTAAAATAAGGACTCAGGTTCACGGTTTCCAAACGGCCTTTCAAAGGCTGGTCCATATTCCAATTCAAGATCTGCTGGGCAACCTGTTGACCATTCCATTGAACCAAGATTTGATTGGAGCCCGGAACAAGTTCAGATACAGGAATCAATTTAGTTGTCGTAGTTGATTGAGCTGGCAAGTGCATGGGTGATGATTTTCCATTCACCCAAACTTGCGCATCAACTGCTGTTAATCCATTATTGCTGATTTGATAGGCTACTTGATTTCTTTGTTCATGACCAACGGCAGAAATAAGCATTGGAGCTGCCACCATCAAATCAATGGGCTGCCACCATGTTACACTTCCTGATTGCAATTGTAAAAAGATGCTATGCAAACCCGGCATGGCAGCAATGGTGCCTTGAATGCTTTTACCATCATGTTTGCTATTTACTAAGACAGACTGTGGATCTTTAACTGACTTAATGGTAGCGTTTGCTACAGTTAAAGACCAAGGATTACCCGTTGCCGTTTTTTGCTCTGGAATCACTGGTAAATTGGCTTGTTTTTTCCATTGAATCACAATATTGTAAGACTTGGCGTATGCAGCTTTGACCTCCATCATTGGCCTTCCAACAGCGCTTGCATCATTTATCCATTTACTGGGTTTTCCATTCACCAATACTGATACAATTTCTGCGGCTTCTGCGGGTAGTTTTAACAAAAGATCCATCTTGGCTACAAACTTATTCTGAATCAGGTATTGGTCTGTAAGTCCATTTCTTGTGAAAGAAAAATCAATATCTGGAAGTACAATGCTTGCCTTATCCCATTGTTTGGGAAATCCTGGTCTGATCAATAATTGATGATCAAGCGCTTTAGGTGTAATCCCATACAATCCTTCTACCAAGGACCTTGCAGTCATAGCAACAGGATCAGCAAAATCCCGATAGGTTTCCCCTCTAATGGCATCATAAAAAGAAACCTGTACTAGGTTGCCTGCACTATTACCCAAGTACATACTTTCAATCAGTGCTGATTTCCATAATTGAAAAGCATTTTCCTTCTCACCAGTTTGCCATTGTGCTAATGCGGTATGCAAAACTTCTGCCATGGCTACCACATTCAAACTCCAGATATAGGGCATCCAGTTAGATGTAGATACGGTGAACAAGCCATTTTCTAATTGCTTTGCCCTTACTGGAATATGTGGAATTTGGTTGTCTATGAATTTAGAACTTTGATAAGCCTGAAAAGGATCCGGCACTTCAGAATCCACACTATGATAAACCGTCCACAAAGCAGCTGCTTCATGTAATAATTGGTTACCCAATAAATCCTTGAATTCTGCATACCAACCTTTTTTAGAAAGCCATAATTTTTCATTCATGGCTTTTAAAATTTTATTGGCTTCCTGCGCATAACTACTTCCATCTTTATGAAGAATGGTGGCAATTTTAGCAGCCATTACATTAGCCCAATAATTATAGGCAGAACTATGAGCAACCCCTCCTCCACTATATTGCAAAGCATCACTAGCCCAAATGGCGGCATAAGAATCGTAGAGGCCATCGCCATCCATATCAAAATTTCTTTTTTCCCAATCCAAATGTCTTTGTAATAGTGGCCAAGATTCTCTTGCATAAGCCGTATCACCCGTCCATTGCAAATGTCTTAACAAACCATCTATGTACACTAGGTTCATATCATAATGGTGCGCTTTAAAATCGCCATTGGGATTTCTAGAAATATAACCACTGGAAAACACCGCATTTCCCAAACGTTCTTTTTGTCTGGCCAAATGCAAAACCGTATCTGCTTCAATAGGACCAGTTAGTGGTTGGGTCATTTGAGAAAGCGCATAACTGCTAAAATGCAATCTGGCCCTATCGTGCCAACCCAATACATCCCCTACATAGGGACCTCTCCAACCATTGAGTCGCATGCGCCAACCAATGGAGCCGTGTAAATAAGAAGGAGATTCCCAAATAGCATCTGCAGCAATGCCCAATACCCCACCCAGTGTATTCAAATAAGGATCAGGAGTTTGAATTTTGATTCTATTGGCCAGTGCTAATCTAGCTGTTTCTGCTTTTGTGGCAGCAAGTTCTAATGCTTGTTGATTAGGTATGGAAATGGATTTGGGCTGATATAGACAAAGCAAATTGGCTTGCGCCGATGTTACAGACCAAGAAGCCAACACCAAGGGTGTTTTGCTGGGCTTGCTTGCCAACAATTGAAGTGGATTTTCTTGTTGTGTAGCATCTGCTATTTGAATAACTGCATTGGCAGGAAATAAGCCATTGATATTTTGTTCAGGACCTGCTTTTTTGGGAGTTTCTTTGTTTAAATGATTGATTTCATAACGCTCTTCTTCTGAAAGCAACACACCCGTTCCATAAACCAAATTAAACCCATTCTTTTTGATTTGATAACGATTGTCTGCACAAGCTGATGCGTTCAAATAAAACCCTGATTCTGGATCTACATTCATTTCTCCATCCCTGCTAAATTTCTTTCCATTAGCGCCACCATAAGCAGCAACAATTTGTAATCCTGCTGGTACTTGATCAAACTGGGTACGAACCACCAAACCTTCACCTTCTCCCAGCGCCCAAATTTGCAATTCCATTTTTCCCTTACCCAGCAGTGAATCTTGAATTTGATAAATCATGGATCCGGGTCTGTAAATGGCTTTGATAGACTGGGCTTGAATGATCCATTTACTTTGTTTGCCAAGTACTAAACCAAATTTCAAATTACCACCCATGCCAGGCATATACATGGCAAATTCTGGAAGATCTCCTGCCTCTACCCTAAAAGCCGTATTGGTACCATAAAGGGCCCTTGTAAAACGTTTGTTTCCATTTTGAATAACAATGTCATTGCCTTCAGGATGATACCTGATTTCTCTTGGCTTATCATGCCAAAATTTCATGGGCTCCTGAGATTTTAAATCAGATACCCCAATTAATAGAACTAAGCAACTAATAGATGAAATTATTTTGTGTAACATGTTCAAGCTTTTTAAACAGCAGCAATTAGGGTTTTAATGGATTCAAAGATTGAATGGGAATCAGTTGAACCGTTCCACTCAAACCAGAAGCCTTGGGCAACCAATTACTGGCATCAAATAATCCTTTTGCATTTCGGTTTTGGGCCAGTCTTGCTGGGTAATTGGTGTTGTTGAATTTTTTCCAAACCACTTTACGTTTTTCCAAATCAATAATCCTATTGGCCATACTATTGGCCACTTGAATTTCTAATTGATTCTCTGCTTTCAAGAGTGATGCGTCTATTTTAAATTGAAATACTGGACCAATTAAACTGGCCAATTTTACGCCATTTAAAATAATATCAGCGGACTCACGCACTTGACCCAAATCCAACAAATACTGTTTGGCATTTCCTCTAGGCTTTTTAAAACTAGTGGTATAAGCAGCTGTTCCAGAAAAATATTGGTAGCTAGTATCTATGCTTGTCCATTCTTGAAGGCTAGATAATTGTTTAGGCGCTGGAAGTACTGGACCACCTTTCAAAAATTTCAAAGTCCATCCACTATTGATGGCAATGGCTTCACCGGATTTTTGAAAATAAGGATAGTTTCCATTGCTAAGAGGCTCTTTGCTAGTTTGTAATAAGATGCTTTCATCTTTAGCTAATTGCAAATAGACTTCCCAAGAACCATTAGAAGATTTACGCGTATTAGCTTTACCCAATGCATCATTCATAGGATTGAAACAGATGGTATTTTGTAGATTACTATTCACGGAGTACCATCCTTCCAAAGCTTTTCCTGATCTATTGGCAATAAAATACAATTGACCAGATCCTCGCTTTGCTCTAATAAATTCCAATCCTTGATGCACTATGGACTCTTTTCTAATAGCTGCTAGTGCTAACATAGCTAATAAATTGTCACTCATGTAAATCACACCCTTTCCAAGAACCGCTTTTTTTACATTAGGATTAGTAGTTGCTTCAAAATGAAGCTTGGCCAACATTTGATCATATTGCGCTTTGTTGGCTTCATATCCACCCAAACCCGGAATATCTTTAGGCATATGTTTCAAAGCAACAATGGTGGCGCCATTTTCTGCTAAGGCCCAAACCTTTTTCAAACTTTCTAATTGCATAAATGCTGTAGCTGGCAAAACAATGGTTTGGTATTTGGCCGTGCCAGAAAGTATTTCTTTACCACCAGTTTTCAATTGCGCAATTTGTCTATCAGAAATATAATCAAAGGAATAACCATTTTCTTG
The DNA here is from genome assembly GCA_002256765.1 of Bacteroidetes bacterium 24-39-8. GTDB lineage: Bacteria > Bacteroidota > Bacteroidia > Chitinophagales > Chitinophagaceae > Sediminibacterium. The sequence goes on along the minus strand of NCHJ01000121.1, from coordinate 847 downwards.
CATAGTAGTTCCAGCAATCTCAAATGGTGTTCCATTGAACTCTGGTTTCATTCCATCAAAATGCCAAAGAAAATCGCGGCCAGCAATTTGATATTTGTCATAAATAGGAAAATACAAGAGAATATCATTGTCAGGTTTACTGTCTTGCAATAAAGACTGTGTTCTTGTTACATAATGGTTTAGTGCTGGAAACTGCTGCCAGAAAGGGTTTGCTTGTGTAAATTCTACTGCGGCATAAAACAAATATCCAGGCCAAGTATCGGAAGGAGGAGAATAACTGGTACCATGGTAGACAATATGATTCACCCCACCAATAAAATAGGTATCCAACGCTTTTTTAACGTCAGACAATGTAGAAACAAAATGCTCGTTTAACCATGTAGCACTTTCCGCAGCAGTTAATTTCTTACCCATTACATGAGAAGTAGAAGAGGCAAATTTGATGCGTAATAATTCCGTGCCTTCAATTTCGGGAATATCTACTACCCCATACAAATCCAAGGTATTGGCTGGTGAACCATGTGATTGGTTTCTAACAATTTTCTTTTTCCCTGCAGCCCATTTTTTCCATTCACCGGTAAACTGCTCCAGAATCAATTCATCAATGGTCATTCTATAGTCGCAGAGTACGCGCAAGTCTCTTTCCGTTTTTTCTTTTTTTGTTAATGCTATTAATTCTTGAGCAAGATCATAGCCCCTTCTGCGCTTAAATTCTTCCAACAAATTGGGGGTATAATTTGACTGCCCCCTGGCATCGTCTACTTCATAACTATCGTTAAAAAATCCGCGTAAATAACTAAGATCATGACCTTTAAAAGCTTGGTCAAATTTGGAGAGATAATGGTCT
>NCHJ01000120.1:8755-15742 GCA_002256765.1 Bacteroidetes bacterium 24-39-8 | reverse complement strand
TGACTTTTGACTTTTGACTTTTGACTTTTGACTTTTGACTTTTGACTTTTGACTTTTGACTTTTGACTTTTGACTTTTGACTTTTGACTTTTGACTTTTTAATTAATATATCATGAGCGTTTCTAAAAAAGTAGTACTAGGATTTTCCGGTGGATTAGACACAACCTATTGTGTAAAATACCTAAGTGAAGACAAGGGTTATGAAGTTCATAGCATTATTGTAAATACTGGTGGTTTTACAGATGCTGAATTAACTCAGATTGAACAGCATGCTTATAGCCTTGGAGTAAAAACCCATACTACCGTTAACGCAGTAAAATCTTATTACGATAGCATCATCAAGTTTTTGATTTACGGAAATGTACTCAAGAACAATACTTACCCATTGAGCGTAAGTGCTGAGCGATTGAGCCAAGCTTTACATATTGCAGAACACGCCAAAAAATTAAACGCAGATGCAGTTGCCCATGGTAGCACAGGTGCTGGTAATGACCAGGTAAGGTTTGACATGATTTTTCATATCATGATACCTGGCACTGAAATCATTACCCCTATTCGCGATTTAAAGTTGAGCCGTGAAGCAGAAATCAGCTACTTGAAATCTAAGGGTGTGAATATGAACTTTGAAAAGTCTATGTACTCCATTAACAAAGGACTTTGGGGAACCAGTGTTGGAGGAAAAGAAACACTCAATTCAAAAGGAATTTTGCCGGAAGAAGCATGGCCAACACAAGTAACAGCTTCTGAAAGCAGAGAAATTAAATTACATTTTGAGAAGGGTGAATTAACCGCAATAGATGGTCAAATTTTTGAACATCCTACTGCTGCTATTCAACACTTACAAACCATTGCCGGCGCTTACGGACTTGGCAGGGATATACATGTTGGAGATACTATTATTGGCATCAAAGGCCGTGTGGGTTTTGAAGCTGCCGCTCCTATGGTTATCTTAAAAGCACACCATGCATTAGAAAAACACGTTCTTACTAAATGGCAGTTAGGCTGGAAAGACCAATTGGCCCAATTCTACGGCAACTGGTTACATGAAGGTCAGATTCTTGACCCCGTAATGCGTGATATTGAAGCGTTTTTAACCCATAGCCAACAGAATGTAACCGGAGATGTATTTGTTCAGTTATTGCCTTATCGTTTTCATATTATTGGTATTGAATCTGACTTTGATTTGATGAATAGCAAATTTGGAAAGTACGGAGAAATGAATACGGGCTTTACCGGAGAAGACGTGAGAGGCTTTAGTAAAATATTTGGTAACCAGACATCTATCTGGCACAAGGTGAATCAATCTTAACAACATGACTTCCATTAACCATACAACAAAGATCAGGGTAGGCATCATTGGTGGCGCAGGCTATACAGGTGGAGAACTGATTCGCTTGTTGGTGCACCATCCTCAAGTAGAGATTGCTTTTATACATAGCAAAAGCAATGCTGGTCAAAAAGTTTCAAAAGTACATGATGACTTATTGGGCGATACCAATCTGGTATTTGCAGAAAATATGCACCAAGAGATTGATGTATTGTTTTTATGTGTAGGTCATGGAGATGCAAAGAAATTTCTTGCTGAAAATTCAGTGGAAAGCAGGGTTAAGATCATAGACCTTTCTCAAGACTTTCGTTTAAATGCCAATAAGAAAAATACAGACAGAGAATTTGTTTATGGACTTCCTGAATTGAATTATCACCAGATTCAATCAGCACAAAATATTGCCAACCCTGGCTGTTTTGCCACAGCTATTCAATTGGGCTTGCTACCACTTGCTAAAGCGGGTTTATTACAAGAAGTTCATACCACAGGTATTACAGGATCTACTGGAGCGGGCCAAAGTTTGAGTGCTACTGCTCATTTTAGTTGGAGGGCTAATAATATATCGGCATATAAAACCCTGCAACACCAACACTTACAAGAAATTGGAGAATCCTTGCATCAAGCATCGGGCAACCAACTAAATACCACAGACTTAATTCATTTTGTACCCTGGCGTGGTGATTTTACAAGGGGTATTTATATCAGTTCTGTTGTTAAATGCAATCTAGAACTGGAAGCTGTTACCGCTTTATACAAAGACTATTATGCTAATGCCGCATTTACCCATGTAAGTGATAGTATGATTCACTTAAAGCAAGTGGTTAATACATCCAAATGTTTGATCCATCTGGAAAAACAAGGAAATAGAATTGCTATTCATTCTGCTATTGACAATTTGCTAAAAGGCGCATCTGGTCAAGCGGTACAAAATATGAATCTGTTATTTGGTTTAGAAGAGGGATTGGGATTGCGATTAAAGGCAAACTATTTCTAGTACTACTGGATAGTTTGCCCAACTATTAAGACCATTCTTTCAAAACAAAAATCAACACTATGAAACTATTTGACGTTTATCCCATTAATAATATTACCATTGAAAAAGGCCTTGGCTCCTATGTTTGGGACAATCAAGGACAAGAGTATTTAGATTTATATGGCGGTCACGCTGTAATCTCAATTGGCCATACACATCCACACTATGTAAAACGTGTAACAGACCAATTAAACAAATTAGGTTTCTATTCCAATAGCATTCATATTCCCCTACAAGAAACATTGGCCACTAAATTGGGAGACCTAAGTGGTAAAGAAGATTATCAACTTTTCCTTTGTAATAGCGGCGCAGAAGCCAATGAAAACGCTTTAAAAGCAGCTTCATTTTACAATGGACGCAAAAAAATTGTGTCGTTTACAAAAGCTTTTCACGGAAGAACATCCTTGGCGGTTGCTGCTACAGATAATCCCAATATTGTAGCGCCAGTAAACCAAACAGATAATGTGGTCTTCTTGCCTTTTAATAATACAGAAGCCCTACAAGCTTATTTTGACAATTACGGTACTGAGGTTTCTAGTGTGATCATAGAAGGCATTCAAGGTGTAGGTGGCATAAATGTAGCAACTGATCAATTCTTACAAACCATTCGCAGTCTTTGTGACCAATACAATGCTGTTTTTATTGCAGATAGCGTGCAGTGTGGTTATGGAAGAACAGGAAAATTCTATGCCCATGACCATAGTGGGGTATCCGCTGATATTTATAGTATGGCCAAGGGCATGGGTAATGGATTCCCTGTTGCAGGTATTTCTATCTCTTCAAAAATTCAAGCAAAGCACTATATGCTAGGGACTACTTTTGGTGGTAATCATTTGGCATGTGCTGCAGCTTTGGCTGTTTTGGAAATCATGGAACAAGATGCACTCATGGCCAATGCGCATAAAATTGGCGACTACCTGATGTCTGAATTAAAAGGACTGCCAAATATTAGGGAAGTAAGGGGAAGAGGTTTAATGATTGGGATTGATTTACCAGAAGATAAAAAAGAAGTAAAGAAAAACTTACTTTTTAAACACCATATATTTACTGGAGAAGCCAAACCAAACGTGATACGTTTGTTACCCGCACTCAATATTACCCAAAAAGAAGCCGATCTTTTCCTAGAAGCTTTGGCCATTGAACTAAAATAAACTTCCAAACAAACTGCCATGAAAAATTTCATTTCTGTTCATGATGTAAGCAATATCAATAACCTTGTAAAAAAGGCATTGGCTTATAAAGCGAATCCTTTTAAGGACCGAAATTTAGGTGCAGATAAAAGAATTGGCCTATTATTCTTGAATCCAAGTTTGCGTACCAGGTTGAGTACACAAGTGGCTGCAAAGAATTTGGGAATGGAAGCCATTATATTCAATGTAGACAAAGAAGGTTGGGCTTTGGAATTTGAAGAAGGTGCTATCATGAGCGGCCATACGGTTGAACACGTAAAAGACGCAGCACCCATCTTGGGTCAGTATTTTGACATTCTTTGCATTCGCACTTTTCCTGGTTTGAAAAATAGGGAGGATGATTATAGTGAAATGTTTATTCACCAATTTATCAAATATGCTGGTGTTCCTGTCATCAGTTTAGAAAGTGCTACCCTACACCCTTTACAATCGCTAACTGATATTATTACCATACAAGAAACCTGGAACCAACCGCGCCGACCGAGAATAGTGCTCACCTGGGCACCTCATATTAAACCATTACCCCAATGTGTGTCAAACAGTTTTGCGCAATGGGTAAATGCTTGGGGTGAGGCCGATTTTGTGATTACTCATCCAGTGGATTATGAACTAGCTGAGCAATTTACCAAAGGAGCCCAAATTACCCATAACCAGGATGAAGCACTTAAAGACGCAGATTATGTGTATGTCAAAAACTGGAGTACTTATACAGATTACGGTAAGGTATATGAGAACGACCCCAACTGGATGCTTACAGAGGAAAAAATGCAACTAACCAACCAGGCCAAAGTAATGCATTGTTTACCAGTAAGAAGAAATGTGGAATTGAGCGATGAAATTCTAGACGGCCCTCATAGTTTGGTTACCCGCGAAGCTGGTAATCGGGTTTGGGCGGCTCAAGCGGTCATCGCTTCCATTTTGGAACAAAGCAAGTAATAAAACATGTCTACAGTAGATACCATATTACAAAAGGAACCCTTACTAGTCATTAAGATTGGTGGCAATATCATTGACCATCCTGCTAAACTGCAGCAATTTCTTCAAGATTTTGCTGCTATCAAAGCCAAGAAAATCTTGGTGCATGGAGGGGGAAAAATTGCTACCCAGTTAGCAAAAGATTTAGGTGTAGCACAAGAAATGGTAGATGGCAGAAGAATTACGGATGCTGAAACTTTGAAAATTGTGACCATGGTGTATGCTGGTCTCATTAACAAGGGGGTTGTGGCGCAATTGCAAGCCAATGGCAATAATGCTATGGGATTTTGCGGAGCCGATGCCAATTTGATTCAAGCACACAAACGATTACCCAATGCATCAAATAGCATTGATTATGGCTTTGTGGGCGATGTAGACCATGTAAATACTGCTGCCATTGAACCTTTACTAGAACAGGGCATTTCTATTGTCATTGCTCCCATTACCCATGATGGAGCGGGACAATTGCTCAATACCAATGCAGATACTATTGCGCAATCTGTGGCTACGGCTTTAGTTAATCAATATCAAGTATCCTTACTTTATTGTTTTGAAAAAGCAGGTGTGTTATTGGATGCTAATGATGATAATACCGTAATTGCAAGTATTAATCCTGACTATTACACAACATTGAAAAGCCAGCAATTAATATTTGCTGGTATGATCCCTAAACTAGACAATGCATTCACTGCCATTAACAATGGGGTAAGCAAAGTCATTATTGGCAAGGCAGAATCTATTCAAGATTTGGTAGCTGGAATAGCTGGCACCACCTTGAAAACGAATACCATCACCCATGAACAATAATAATGATATACAAGGTTTAACACAGGATGCCATTAGTTTGCTCAAGCAACTAATTGCCATACCTTCTTTGAGTAAAGAGGAGGATAATACGGCAGACCTGATTGAACAATTTTTGCAAGCAAAAGGCGTAACTGCTTTTCGTTTTCTCAACAATGTATGGGCCAAGAATCAATATTTTTCTCCGGAAAAGCCCACACTTTTATTAAACTCTCACCACGATACTGTTAAACCCAATAAGGCTTATACTCTTAACCCCTTTGAACCCATAGTCAAGGATGAGAAATTGTATGGCCTTGGCAGCAATGATGCTGGGGGATGTTTGGTTTCATTAATTGCTACATTTCTGCATTATTATCATCGCAGTGACCTGCAATATAATTTGGTATTGGCCGCAACTGCAGAAGAAGAAATCTCTGGACACAATGGCGTAGAAATTCTTTTACCCAGACTTCCCAAGATTGATTGTGGCATTGTGGGCGAACCCACTTTGTTGCAAATGGCAGTAGCAGAAAAAGGATTATTGGTATTGGATTGTACCGCTACTGGAAAACCTGGTCATGCAGCACGAGAAGAAGGTGACAATGCCATTTACAAAGCCATCAAAGACATTCAGTGGTTCAAGGATTACCGTTTTGATAGAGTATCAGATTTATTGGGCCCCATGAAAATGACGGTAACCATTATCAATGCCGGTTCTCAGCACAATGTAGTGCCGCACGAATGTAAATTCACAACAGACGTGCGCGTGAATGAACTCTATACTTTTGAAGAAGTATTAGAGATTATTAGGGCCAATACGTTTTCTGATGTGCAACCACGTAGCAGCCGTTTGCGTTCTACTTCTATTGCGCTAGACCATCCCTTAGTAAAGTCTGGGATAGCATTGGGCAGAACCTATTATGGCTCTCCTACCACTTCTGACAAAGCACTAATGCCCTTTCCTACTTTGAAATTTGGACCAGGAGATTCAGCCAGAAGTCATTCTGCAGATGAATTCATTTGGATCCACGAAATTGGGGAAGGAATTGATAGGTATATTCAACTGATTGATCAAGTAATAGTACAACCATGAAGCTCTGGCAAAAAAACACCACCGTCTCTGTAGCCGTAGAAAAATTCACCGTGGGAAGAGACAAGGAATTTGACTTACTCTTGGCTCCCTTTGACGTGCTAGGCAATATGGCACATGCCCGAATGCTGGCCAGTGTTGGTTTACTCACCAATGAAGAAGCCGCAGCGCTGGTTCAAGAACTACAAGCCATTTATGCCAAAGCCATTGCTGGTGAACTTACCATAGCAGATAGCGTTGAAGATATACATTCACAAGTAGAGTTTCTATTAACCCAAGCTTTGGGCGATACTGGAAAAAAAATACACTCAGCGCGCAGCCGCAATGATCAGGTCTTAGTAGACATTAAACTCTTTCTGCGCGCAGAAATTACCCAACTAGTAGCAGCTGTTGAACCTTTTTTCCAATTACTGCAATCACAGAGTGAGCAATTCAAAAACCATCTACTTCCAGGATATACCCATTTGCAATTAGCCATGCCATCATCCTTTGGTCTTTGGTTTGGGGCTTATGCAGAAAGTTTGGTAGATGACTTGATCACCCTTCAAGGAGCTTACAAAGTAGTTAATAAGAATCCGCTGGGATC
>NCHJ01000120.1:0-8712 GCA_002256765.1 Bacteroidetes bacterium 24-39-8 | reverse complement strand
TTCCGCAGCAGGATATGGTTCCAGCTTTCCCATTAATAGAACCATGACTACCCAGTTATTGGGTTTTGCAGACCTCAACTACAATGTGGTCTATGCCCAAATGGGCAGGGGCAAAGCAGAAAGAATTACCGCACAGGCCATGGCCAATCTTGCAGAAACATTGTCAAGACTGAGCATGGATATGTGTTTGTACCTCAACCAACAATTTAGCTTTGTGAGCTTTCCAGCTGAACTTACAACGGGTTCTAGTATTATGCCTCATAAGAAAAATCCAGATGTATTTGAACTAATCCGTTCTCATTGTAATCGCATCAAGGCCCTGCCCAATGAGATTAGTATGATGACCACCAACCTACCATCGGGCTACCACCGTGATCTGCAGTTATTAAAGGAACACTTGTTTCCTGCTTTTCAAACTTTAAAAGACTGTTTGGCCATGGCGCAACTGATGTTAGAAAACATTCAAGTGCAAGAAAATATTATGGCCAATGAAAAATACAAATACGCTTTTAGTGTAGAAGCCGTGAATGAATTGGTATTGCAAGGGGTCCCTTTTAGAGATGCTTATAAACAAGTAGGTCTAACCATTGAAGCCGGAAATTTTGAACACGGTGCTGCCGTAAATCATGTACATGAGGGTAGTATTGGCAATCTTTGCAATGACCAGGTGAACCGCATGATGCAAGAGGTTCTAAACGGGTTTGGTTTTGAACAAACAGAAAATGCCATCGCAGCCCTGCTGCAAAACAAATAGAATACCCTATTTTTAACCCCCACAAATCATTGATACAATTGCAAACAAAAATACAAATCAGGATTATGAATAAATTTGCCTTGGCTTCTCTAAGCCTTTTATTGAGCTTCTCTTTAATGGCTCAAACTACCAAGAAGCCTACCACCACTGCCAGCAAACCTGCTACGGCAACAAAAAAACCTGTTACTAGTTCTCAAAAGCCAAGTACACAGCCTCCATTGGTCATTAAAAATGCAACGGATAGTGCCAGTTATGCCTTGGGTGTACGTATTGCTCAAAACATGAAGGCACAAGGTTTTGACAAATTAAATATGGCTATTTTTGAGAAAGCGGTGAATGATGTTTTACAAAACAAACCGCTATTGATAGTAGATAATGCTTTAGACCAATGCATTGGTGAATATCAACAGAAAGCAAGCTCTGCAAAATCAGCTGTTGCCAAAGCTGAAGGCAAGAAATTCCTAGCTGAGAACGCCAAAAGAAAAGGTGTTGTAATGACCAACAGTGGATTACAATATGAAATTATCAAAGCAGGAACTGATACGGTGAAACCTAAAATCAACGATAGAGTAAAATGCCATTATCATGGCACTTTGATAAATGGTTTCATATTTGATTCTTCAGTAGACCGTGGAGAACCCATTAGTTTTGACGTAAATGGCGTTATTGCCGGTTGGACAGAAGCTTTGCAACTAATGACAGTGGGAAGCAAATGGAAATTATATATCCCTTCAGAACTGGCTTATGGTGACCGCCAAGCAGGAGCTGGAATCCCTCCAGGCTCTACCTTGATTTTTGAAGTAGAAGTGCTTGCCATAGAAAAATAATTTTAGACTACTTGTAAAAAAGGATGAACCGCTTTAGATTAGTGGTTCATCCTTTTTTTATGCATCATATATCCCAACCTTGTAAGCAATGCGGCAGGGCCGTCAAGGGCAGAACCGATAAACAATTTTGCAATGATGGATGCCGTAACCAGTACCATAATCTGCGCAACAGTTGTCAAAACAATTATATGCGTCAGGTAAATCACCTGTTACAAAAGAATCGGCGCATTTTGGCGGCGCATTTTGGTGGATCTACTAAAAAGAAAACCATCGCGCAGCAGCAGTTGGCAGATCAAGGATTCCAATTCCGTTATTGCACGCATGAGACCAAGACAGATAACGGGGCCGCCCGTTTTTGCTATGAATATGGCTACTTACCCTTGGAGGGCGATGTTTTGTTGATTCTGCATCAGCCTTCGGTTGAATCAACTATTTTTGCTGGCTAAGCAGCAAAAATGGCAATAGACAGAACAACAGCACCCGCAATCAAAGACGCAGTGGAATTTGAAGTTAGACTCAAACCCTGTGAGCAATTTACATTAGACAATGGCACTCCTGTCTATAGCATTGACGCTGGAGCAGAAGAAGTGGTCATGGTTGAATTGGTTTTTCACGCGGGCAATTGGTACGAGGAGAAAAATATTGTTGCTGCTACCACCAATCATTTATTAAAAAATGGCACCAAGCGCCAAAATGCATTTGAAATTAATGAGCATTTTGAATTTTATGGCGCGTATCTAAGTCGTGCTTGTTATAATGAAACCGCTACTATTACGCTACACTGTTTGAACAAGCATTTAGAAAGTCTATTACCAGTTGTTACAGAATTATTGACGGAAGCTATTTTCCCGGAACAAGAATTGGCTATTTACAAACAGAACCAAAAGCAAAGACTAGAAGTAAATCTAAAGAAATGTGATTTTGTTGCCAATAGATTAATAGACGAGTATGTCTATGGGTTTCATCATCCTTATGGAAAATATACTTCTGCGGAAGACTTTAACAACCTGAATCAACAAGACTTATTGGAGTATTACAAACAGTATTATACCCATGGCAAGTGCTTGGTATTTGTTGCAGGAAAATTGCCTGCTAACACCCAATCACTTTTGAACAAGACCTTGGGACATCTGCCATTTAACCAACAACATTTTCCGCTCAGAGAAATTATCCAAACACCTGCTGCCACCAAAAAATACAGCATAGTCAATGACGCTGATTCTGTACAAGCGGCTATTCGTATTGCACGCCCATTCCCTAATAGACATCATCCAGACTTTCCAAAAGTGCAGGTGTTGAACAACCTTTTTGGCGGATTCTTTGGCTCACGTTTAATGAGTAATATTAGGGAAGACAAAGGCTATACTTATGGTATTCATAGTTATTTACAAAACCATTTGCATGATACCGCATGGATGATTAGTACAGAAGCGGGTAGAGACGTAGCTGAAGCTACTATTAGTGAGGTATATAAAGAAATGGCGCTGTTGCGCGATGTAAAAATAGAAGCAGAAGAACTAGACCTTGTTCGCAATTATATGATTGGTTCTTTATTGGGAGATCTTGACGGCCCCTTCCAAATTATTGCGCGTTGGAAAAACTATATCTTAAACAATCTTGGTTCAGATTATTTCTATAACAGTTTGGATACTGTTAGAAAGGTTAGTGCTGAAGAATTGCAGGAACTTGCTAAGAAATACCTGAATCCAGATGATTTCTATGAATTAATGGTTGTTTAAATTGGCAACAAATGAATCGCTTATTTCCATTGTTTCTATTGGTATTATTACTTGGGTCTTGCAAAAACAAGTCCACAAAAAATACAGATTCAAAACCAGTATACAGCAATGAAAAATTAGACACGGTATTGTCTCCTTATATTCCTGTTGGTACCAAGCCTGCCATTTTTGAAAAAGCATTTATCAAAGGCAGCCAAGAAATGTCAAATGGGCTGATGTTTGATTTATTTGGTTTTAACATGGGTAAGATCAAGATTACAACAGGAAAAATTATTTCTTGTGACCCATGGCTCATGGAGGAATATGCAAAACCCTATACGGATAGCTTTCCCGTTGGCAGTTTTCCAGTACAGTTATCACTTGCTAAATTAAAAGAGGTTGAAGTAGTAGCTTTTGCAAGAATTCTATTTAATGACCATCCTGTAGTACGATGGTCTTATGCATTATTACCCGGTCAAGAAAATATACCCATTGGCGGAAAAAAAATTATTGGCTATCATGTAGACGCGCAACTTGGTTTATTTATGGATCAAGGGGCTTATCAAGCTTTACAAAAGGACACGGTTAATAATAGAAGAACTGTGATTTTAAAATCAACCAGCACGCACAAACATGATGGATGGAGGTATGGGATTTATGAATTTGGCAATCAAAATTTAGTCGTTTTCACTTCCGGCATTGGTGATGGCAGATACGCTAACTATATTGGTTATGACGCTAATGGAAAGATTTGTAGATTATTAACCGATTTTGCTATATTCAATTGGTAAATGGCCCATATGAATGTACAAAATGCTTACAATGAATGGGCGGATCAATATGATACCAACCTCAACAAGACCCGAGACCTAGAAGCCTTTGTCTTACGTGAAACGCTTGGCCCCCTTGCTTTTAATAGTTGTTTAGAAATTGGTTGTGGCACGGGCAAGAACACGGTTTGGTTTCAGACCAAGGCACAACAAGTTCTAGCAGTAGATTTCTCTAAAGAAATGTTGTCAAAAGCCAAAGAAAAAATCAATACAACTAATGTAAATTTTGTTCAGGCAGATATTAACCAGCCCTGGCATTTTGCAGATCAGCCATTTGACCTTGTAAGCTTTAGTTTGGTATTAGAACATATTGAAGACCTTAAACCCATCTTTAAAAAGGTTTCTGAATTGTTGCAAACCAATGGGCATGTTTATATTGCTGAATTGCATCCCTTTAAACAATACAGTGGTTCAAAAGCAAGATTTGAAACTGCAAACGGGACCCAAGTAGTTACCTGCTTTACGCACCATGTATCTGATTTCACCAATGCTGCTAAAGAATACGGAATGGAGCTTGTTCAGATGCATGAATACTTTGATGATCAAGACAGGAGCCAAATTCCTAGAATTCTACAGCTCCTATTTAGAAAATAATTAGGATTCTAAAATATACTTTATGCTGCTTCAAGAATACCAAACCAGTTGGGCAATAGCATTTGAACAGCTAAAAAATAAGATTCTTGCCCCTATCAAAGATCTTCCTGTTCAATTAGAACATGTTGGAAGCACTTCAGTACCTGGACTAGCTGCCAAGCCCATTATTGATATGGACTTGATATTTCAAGGACAGGTTTTTGATCAGATAAAGCAAGCATTGGAATCATTGGGTTATTACCATGCAGGAGACCAAGGCATAAAAGACAGAGAAGTATTTAAAAGGGCTTTAAAGCCTCATCCTGACGCCATCCTAGACCAAATCAGCCATCACTTATATGTTTGTCCTTTTGTGTCAATTGAATGGAGAAGACATGTATTTTTTAGGAATTACTTAAGAAACAACCCAAGCATGGCGGAAGATTATCAAACATTAAAAATAGCAATTGCAGAAGCTGCTAGTCAGGATAGAAAACAGTATGCTTTGCTCAAAGAAACTAAGGCTAAAGCCTTTTTTGATTCCATCTTTTTAAACGCAGACTTAGACACTGTATTGAATTAGCGAACAATATGATTAAGACTAATGTAGGATGCATGGTATTGGGTTTGTTACTAGTAATGGGCAATTTAAGCGCTCAAAAAGAAAAAGCAACTTCGGCATCTATTCAAATTCCTTTTCAACTTACTACTTATAACAACCTATCAATTCAGGCAATTTTAAATGGGGTAGATACGGTTCAATTGATGTTTCATACTGCTGCCAATGCATTAACCCTTACAGAAGAAACTATAAAACAATTGAAAAGCATTCAATTTGTTGCTACTACAGACAGTGTTAAGTCTTGGGGCGGGCAAGCCAATAGTTCTAGATATAGCCCCAGAAATAAAATTCAGATAGGAAGTCTTAGTTGGGATAACCAAGCCATTTGGGAAAACCAATTGTCTGGTCAATACACACAAGGAAAATTTGGTATGGATTTATTTAAAAACTGGGTGGTTGAAATTGACTTTGACCATTCACTGATTCTATTACATAAAGAATTGCCTAGTAATATCAAAGGGTATCAGAAATCCAAATTGTATAACAAAGATGAGATGTTTTTTATTGAAGCGGCATCAAGCATTAAAGACAGTGTAATTCTTGAACGTTTTCTCATTCATTCCGGTTATGCTGGGGCTTTGCTGATCAATGACCAATTTGCCCAAGTGCATCAGTTAGGTAAGCAACTACCCATTGTAGGTGAGAAAAAATTAAAGGACAGTTTTGGTAATACCATTATTTCTAAACAGGCCCAATTGCCTTTGTTTTCTATTGCAGAAATTACACTTTCAAATGTATCAGTTGGCTTTTTTGAAGGCTCTCTAGGACGCCAACCTTATAGTATTATTGGAGGAGATTTACTCAAACAATTCAACCTAGTAATGGATGCACAAAGACAATTTATCTATCTCAAACCAAACAGTCTATACCATAAAGAACAACATATAAATCCCAACCCCTTTGGCAAGGCCTTGATTCCAGACATGGTAGCAGATGCCAGTATTCAAATGATTGATGGCATCTTTTATTGCTATGCCACTACTGATGGTTATGATAATGGACTAAAAACATCGGGGCCTCCAGTTGTTTGGACTTCTAAAGATTTTGTGCACTGGTCATTTAATGGTTACCTATTTCCATCGGCCCTTGGCCAGCTGTATTGGGCACCTAGCAAAGCAGTAGCAGCTCATGGTAAATTCTATCTCTACCCAACCATCAATGGTTTTATGTATCCAGCCGTTGCAGACAAACCAACTGGACCTTTTAAACTGGCAACAGGTGTTGATAGTTTTTATAAGCCCTATACAAATGCTACCTTACTCAAATCTAGCAAACCCAAAGGTCCAGAGGGAATTGACGCGGAGATTTTTATTGACAAGGATCAACAAGCTTATTTGTATTGGCAAAGAAGAATGGCTGCCAAAATGAATGCAGACATGGTTTCTGTAGACAGCAATAGTATTACCATACCTACACCAAGAAAGGGCTATTCAGAGGGCCCAATTTTCTTTGAAAGAAAGGGGATTTATTATTATCTCTATACCCTTGCGGGCGATGAAAAATACCAATACGCTTATGTAACTAGTAAGCAATCGCCCATGGGGCCTTTTGATTTTCCAAAAAAGGATATCATTACAACTACCAATTATGCTACCGGTGTTTATGGACCTGGTCATGGTAATGTGTTTAATATTCCAGGTACCGATGATTATTATATAGCTTATCTAGAATTTAGCAGGGCTAGCACCAATAGACAAACCTATGTGAACAAGCTGGAATTCAATGAGGATGGCAGTATCAAGCCTGTTTCTTTGCACCTAAATGGGGTTGGTACATTAAAACAAATGAAACAAGCTACCCCTCTTGCTATAGTGTCTAGTTCGGCTTCTAGTATCAGAGAAAACTTGGCTATTAAACCCATGAAAGACAGTCTCTTTAAAAGAACCGAATCTTTTAATAGCGGCTTTGCTTTTGATTATGCCAATGGCTCTAGGTGGATGGCAAATTCCACAGACCAATCACCTTGGTTAATAGCAGATCTAGGAAAGGTTCAAGAAATTAGAAAATCCGCCCTCTATTTTGTTAGACCAACCGCAGGTCATGCGTATCTTTTGGAATCTAGTCTAGACGGCAAAGAATGGAAAAAAGTTGGTGGACATGATGATTTAAAAATTCAGTCACCTCATGAAGATCAATTCACAATCAAAGCCAGATACCTACGCGTAAAAATCAACAAAGGGATTAAAGGCGTTTGGGAATGGGAGATTTTCTAAATCTTTAACAACCATTAACTGAAAAAAATAGGCCATTCACATATTGCAGCTTATTTTCATTCTCATGAAAGTAATAATCCCTATTTGCTTGCTATTAAGTTTTCATGGGCCTTTATTTGCACAACCCAAAGTTAAAAATCAGAAAAATGCAATACACATTGTAACAACTGATATTAACAACTTCTGGCAGGCTTACGACAAAATCCTATCAACAAAGGATAGTGCAGAACAATATGGTTATTTAAATTCCTATTTTTTAGAGAAAGGGAGTCCGGGATTAAAGGCCATCATGTCTGTTAGGGATTATACAGCTACCTCCTATATAGACGCCATACACAACTATCCCAAATTTTGGAAATCTATTAAAGCCAATACACTTAAAGCTGAGACCTTTGCTAAAGAAATTGAGCAAGATGCCTTGAAAATTAAACAAGTATTTCCCAAGCTCAAACCAGCCACTATCTATTTTACCATGGGTGCATTTCTAACAGGGGGCACCACAATGGATAGCATGATCTTGATAGGTAGTGAAATAGCATTGGCAGATGAAAAAGTAGTAAGTTCAGAATTGCCTCAATCGTTGGAACATTTGAAAACCTACTTCAAGTCAAATCCTATTCAACAAGTTGCTTTTTCTAATACCCATGAATTGATTCACACCCAACAAAAAACTACCGTTTGCGATAATTTAATTGGGCAGTCTTTAATGGAAGGAGTTGCAGAATTTGTTGCCGTTATAGGTACCGGCAAATCTTCAAGTCATCCTGCCATTGAATTTGGTAAAAAAAATGAACAAGCTATTCGGGATGCATTTAGTGCACAATTATTCAACAGTTATACAGGCTATTGGCTATATAGTAATGCAACAAATCCTTTTAACAACCAACGAGACCTAGGATATGTAGTGGGTTATCAAATTTGCCAAGCATATTATCAAAAGGAGAAAAACAAAAAAGCAGCAATAGAGAAAATGATCCTGCTAGATTATAACCAACCTGCTGATCTTGCAGCTTTTGTGGACCAATCGGGCTATTTTTCTAAGTCCATGAAAACCCTACAACAAGAATTTGATTTACAACGTCCTTATGTAACTAAAATAGAACAGTTTGCCAATGGCGATAGCATGGTCAGTCCAGACATCAAAGAAATTACTTTACATTTTTCTGCACCAATAG
>NCHJ01000119.1 GCA_002256765.1 Bacteroidetes bacterium 24-39-8 | reverse complement strand
CTTTTAGAAAAATGGCATCTACCACCAAATTTTTCCTATTGGCTACTCTTTCACAAAAATGGTTAACAGCATATTGTTTTCCTGAACCATTTACTCCCTCTATAAAAAACAAGAAACATTCTCCACCTTCTGATGCTTGGTGGTAATGGCTTAGAAAATAGGCCACTTTATTTTCAAAAATGGATGGAAAATGGTGTGTTAATATAAAATGCTGTTGCTGTGAACCACTGACAATACCCAACTCTTTTTCTAAATCTCCATTTTCAAAAATTTGTTGTGCTTGTTCCAATGCAAATTGGGTAGCGTCTGAACCCAATAGTCTTTTTTGGGGATCCTTGTTTAAAAGGCCAGCAATAAGTCCTGATATTGCTTTTCCCATAAAGGGATTCCTTTCAAATGCTGCAATTGGCTCAAATGTGAGGTGTTTATAAATGATACCCAAAGTATCGTTTCCATCAAATGGAACTAAGCCAGTAAAGAGTTTGTATAAAGTAGCCCCTACACTATACATATCTGTATAATAACCTGGCTTTACATTGTACCTGCCCGTTTGCTCTGGCGCTATATAGTGAATAATGCCTGTTGAAAGATAACGCTCCTTTTCTAACAATCTTGGCTTGCGCGCGTCTGTTAAAAAAGTCCATTCACTCAAGTATACCTGATCTTTGTTGTCAATTAAAAGATGATGGGGATTAATAGCCCCGTGTAAATATTTGGACTTATGCAATTGGGTAACAATCTGTACTATTTGTTTGGCAATTCCAAACGCCTTTTTGGTATAGATACTGTCAATTTGTTGACTATCAATCCATTGATCCAATGACTGCAATTGGAAAAACGGGTAGTATAACCCATTTTCTTCTTTTCCAATTGGGGTAAAAAAACGCTCATGCATGGGGAGCATTTTGGCATTGTCAACTTCCTTATCTGCCATGCCTGGCCAATGTGACTTATACTGTTTTAACAAAACAATGCCACTCTCCACTTTCTTTTTAGAAAAATGGGCATGGATGGTTTCCAGCATTTTTGTCTCTTTTATTTTACCTGCATCCATGCGTTATTGATAGTGTGGAAATACTTCTTTTTTCATAAATGCTTCCAGCAATTCCTTTTTTTCAAGATTGGTGAATCTATTCAATACTTCTGTATAATCTTCAATAGGGTCAACCATATAATCTGCTGGAGATGTTTCACAGTCCGGAATCCAAACAGAGTGAATGGTAAATGCAAACTGGAACGCATCGTGGGCCATTTTACAAACTGGACCCTGTTTTAAATTAGCTGCGTCAAATAACCAAACCTCACGAGTATATTCATTTGCCTCAAGGTCTTCTGTTCCATTTATCATGGTACACAAGATATAGCCATTCAGCTCTGGAGGCAAGCTTTCTGAAGTATTTTTCTTGGGTACAAATTGCAAGGATCTTAAATTCTGATTCATCTCAAAATGAAACCAATCTTCAAATTCCATGGTGGCCGTATTCATCCTACTCAAACAAAAAGGAACACCTTTCTTGGTATACTCCAGCATTTTCTTTACTGGAATTTTCCTATGTTGGTACTTGCCATACATTTTCCGGATAAAATTGGTAAGCAACCTATAATCCAATCCATATGATTGCCAGAAGATATAGGGAATTTTGGTATTTGGCAGATCAGCAGAAGCCATATCCCTAAAAGTATTTAAACCCACCGCCCAAGTATGTGCTTCTTTGAGTTGGGTAGTATCATCTCCTTCAAATCCCTTTTGCCAAATTTTGACTGATGCTTGTTTAACGCCTGTTACACCGTTTATGACAAACTTACCAGCCCTACCAATATCCATTTCTCCACTGGCCATTAGGCCGATGGTATTTTCTAAAACAGGTTTGGTAGGATCAATAGCCAAAGTATCATATGGTCTTACCCATTCCGCAGCGCAGGAAGCCGCGTTATGCGATGTGTAAATGGTAATATCGTTATTAGGATTCTCATATTCTACCGCATAGTGTACTGTTTCAAGGTCAACCATTACTTTGCGGGCTTTTACGTCTGTAACACCTTCTACCAAGTCTGCGCGCTTTACCAAATACAGTGGTGTATTGGGTTCCATAGCTTTTGCCACACACCACCTGACAATATTATTGAGCAAAGGATATTTTGGAAAAGGCATATTGGTCATGATGTCTAGCGCAAACTTGAGTGAACTATCTACTAGTACAATAAAGTCTTTACTTAAAGCTGTTTGGTGCATGGTCTGTTGAATGACCAAGTTTTTTCCCTTGGCACCTACAATATTCCATGATTGTAATTTTCCCTTTCCAGTCCATTTTAAAATGCTTACAGAATTGACCATTCCAAAAATGTCTTCCTGTTTCTCTTCACTAGGACTGGTGTCGTCTTCTTTCAATTTTTCTAGATAAGCAGGAAATACAAATCCCATAAAAGCCCTTGCTATGCCCTTAAATAATTTTCCAATGAATTTTACAATGGATTGCAAAAAGCGATAGACTTTTTTAAAAAAGCGATTGCTGATATGCCAGATTCTAGTTAGGTCTAGACTGAAAATACTGGTGAATACCAGGTTATTCATACTTTTTCTAAAACAGACCGTAAAAAACTCCTGGGTTACCGGATCAAAGCAAGGATGGGCAGATGACTGTACCAGTTCAAATACATCTTCCTGTATTATAAATGATAGGGACTCACTCCATTCTTTGTTATAACCAATGGCAGAAATCACTTTCATGGATTTGGGATCCACTTCAAAGGGGCGCCCCGCGTCAAAATTTACGGTAATTCTAGTGTGCTGATTACCTGGAAATTTGAAAGCAGCAATGGAAGTGTTGGCTTGGTTTCTAGATCCTAGTGTTCTAGAGGTTCGGGCAATACCCTTACTCTTGAAAAAAATGCCATTTTTATAATAATCTGTTCCCCATTTACTGGCTTCATCAGCATAATAACAAGGCGTTTTTAGCAGGGCCGATTTAACCCTTAGTTTTCCCGGTACACTACAATCAAAACGGAACAACATGCCGTCTCCATTAAAGACCATTTGACCCCATTCTGGATTATCTGATCCGTCTGGATTTTTTTTGGGAATGGGTGTACTACTATTAACCGTACCAACTGGAGAATTAATAAATACAAAACCATCCATGTCTGTGGGAACAGCACCTTCAATACATTGTAAATCTACCTCTATCTCTTCTCTTGAAGCATAGGTTAGCGCTGTTTTTCTCATGAAAACGGTTTTAGGGATTCCGTAATTAGGAAATTCAAATTAAGAAAAATAATGATAAATGGGAGGGGATATTCAAATATAACTATTGTACCAAGACCAACACATTTATCAAGTGTAATTTTTCATCTTGTTGAATTTCCAGGACTTCATTGAGTATTGCATGTTCCAATAAGGAACTGATAAAGGGTCTTCCTACCAATCGCTGTGGTGTTGTTAGGAGAATGCTGGTTCCTTTGTCAAGAAACAACTGAATCATCTTTGACAGAGCTTCAAATTGTTGGGGGTCATAATTCACATCGCATAGCAAGAGTATATCTGGATCAAGGTCAATGGGTAGATGATTCCAATTGATTTGTTGGGGCTTGATGTTTAGTAATCCATTTTCCGCCCTATTTTTTTCCATCCATAGCACCGCTTCTTTGTCATAATCAGATACCATTACTTCTAATGCAGTTTGACTGGCATAAAATGAGGGTAATCCTAATCCCGCAGCTAGTTCTAATACTTTTTTCTCCTGAATATAGGCTTGATGTGCTTCCAAAAAATGAATCATGGCCAATGCAGAGGGCCATACCCTACCCCAAAAAGGGGCATCGCCGTAGGCATTTGATTGATGACTTTCTTGCAAGGCTTGAAAATTGGGCACCCAAATCTTTAATATTTGATTGCCCAATTTAAATTCTTGTAAGTCTGCTGCAATTGATTCCATAATCGCTCAAATGATGGTAAAATGCCCGTGATAGACTAGTTTCGCAAAAAATAAATTCCATGAGCGAACAAATCTTAACAAAGGGCCAGATCCATACCGCAAAGGGCGTCATGAGTTTTGAACTATATGACGATGACGCACCCATTGCTGTTGCCAACTTTAAAAAATTGATCAACGAGGGTTATTATAACGGCCTGACTTTTCACCGTGTAATTCCCAATTTCATGATCCAAGGCGGTTGCCCCGATGGTACTGGTGCCGGTGGCCCAGGTTATTCCATTCAGTGTGAAACCAGTGGTACCAAGCAAATTCATGACCGTGGCGTTCTGTCAATGGCACACCGCGGTAGAAATACTGGTGGTTCTCAGTTTTTCATCTGTCATAACCGCGCTGGCGTTAGACATTTAGATGGAGTTCATACTTGTTTTGGCAAACTCACCGATGGTCTGGACGTTTTAGACCAGATCAAAGGCGGAGATGTGATGACCAAGGTAGAACTGATCTAATCTTATAAAGTCTTTTTGGGAGGAAGGGCAAAAGCCTTTGCCTCATGATGAAACTCACCCTTGTGCGACCCGTCGCAGAAGGGTTTGTTTTTACTAAGACCACATCGGCACAAGCCTACTACATCTCTACCGGCTAAGTCATAAGTATTTCCTTCTCTGTCTACAATGCTAAAATCTCCTTCCACTTTCATGGATCCATTATCGTTGATGGTAATCTTGGTTGCCATATTTTTTTGAACGAAGATAGCGGTTGATAAGCATAGCCACAAGATTAAGGTAGATCAACCAATTTGCGCACTACTTCACTAAAATAAGCGGCATTGCCGGGGCCAAACCAATTCATGATTCTAGTTTCATAACCTGGATGATCATAATAACTGTCTTTGGTAATATAACCTACATAGCCCCCATTAAAACTAGTGACCATTAACTGCTTGCCCTTGGTTGCGGCATAGTCTGTTAAGTCTTTCATGAGTTCTCCACTAAAGTCACAGGGCAGACCCACCATGACCAAGGAACCTATGCGCAACATTTTAACTTCATTGTCATAATCACCATAGAGTTTGGTCCAGAGCCAGTGTCTAAAACACCAGTCCTTGGCAAAACGCCATTGTGGTTCACGCATGGGTAGTTTTAATGTGAGTACTTTCAAGTTGGGTTTAAGCGGTAAACTGATGGCATTTTGTTGAATGGCATTTTTAAGACCATTTGCTACATGGCTTAATTGTTCCCAATCGGTTGTACCAGTTTCCTCCTCGGGCCCCATACTACCAACTGCTCCTGCCAAATGCAAGGCTTGGTCAAAACCAAGATCTTTTTCTAATCCGTCAACTAATTGACCGGGATAGTCCCTACTCAAACGCATCACCGAATCGCTTAGCGTAGTGGCGTGTGCTGCAAAACTAGTTAGTATGGCTTTGGGGGCCAATGGTTCCAAACCTTGCAAATAAATCATGCGTAAAAAAGGATCTTCTGTTCCCTTTTCTCCCACAGTTCTATTCTTCACCAAATCTGGTTGAGCAATGCTAGCATAAGACAATTGAACAGGTTTTGCTTTGCCTTTGGCGATGCTAATGGCTTGCACAATTTTTTCTGCTAATTTTTCCACCATTGCCGCATCATATTTGCCTGCAAAGAGTTCTCCAATATAACGCTTGCCCCATCCGCCAATACTATTGTGTGAATGAGTGGCACCAATATAGACCTCTGAAAAGTTCATGCCAATAGCTGGTATTTTTTGTTTTAATAACAGCGTTAATTCGGGTGGTATAATGAGTAGGTCACAACTTACAATGGCGGCTTGGTTTTGACCTTGCTGCAAATAAATGGCCCTGGCATAAATACTATCGTGTATGGTTTGGTAAGGTTTGCCTTCTCTTTTTCCATAACCCGCAGTAGGCATGGGTTTGGCGGGAGTGAGATTGGCTTTAGACCATCCCGCTAATAATTGGGTATTGGTATCAATTGTTGTTGGACCTTGTTTTAGGCTATCAAATATGGATAGCATTTGTTGATGAAAATCCGTTTGTTCAATAGGCGTTCTATCTGCTCTACGAATAAAAAAAGGGATGGCTATCATGACTAGCGCAATGATGATCATGATGCTTTTTAACAAGATTTTCAAGAACTTCATCAAGGGTATTTTAGTTGGATGATTATTTGGATCCATAGGCAAATTGCTCCATCATCTCCATAGATTGAATGGCATCAGCTGCTGAGCAAGGATTGTCAGTATTGCCCAAAAAATATTGGACAATTTTTTCTATCATGGGTTGCTGAATATGCTGTGGTGGAACAAACTTTTCTATTTCAATTGTTCCATTGCGTTCAATGCTTAACTCATGACCAAATACGGCAAAACGAATGCTTCCTCTTTCTCCTTGTATTTCAAAAATGTCTTCTTCTTTTCCTTGAGGAGTAGTAAAACACCAGGTTCCATTAAAGAGCACTTGATTAGGTAATTGGGCAACGCCAACTACCAAGTCTTCTGCTGTATACAGACCAGCTTGATTAACGGCTAGGCCCATTGTTTTGGTAGGCTTACCCAAAAAATGCACCAATAAATCTAATTGGTGTGGTGCCAGATCATAAAACAATCCTGCACCAGCTAATGCAGGATCCACTCTCCAATTAGTACCCGTTTTGGCAATCATGGCTGATTGATCCTGTTGTAATAAACTGATTCTGGCAAAACGAATATTTCCTATGGCATGCTGATCTAGTAATTCCTTAACCCTTATGAAAAGGGGCAATGCCCTTCTATAATGTGCCACTACCAATTTCACACCCGTATCTTTAGAGACTTGTTCCATTCTTTTGCATGCCGTTAAATCCAATGCCATAGGTTTTTCTACATAAACGGGTTTACCCGCCTGCATAGCAGCAATGGCATATTCCTCGTGTTGCTTGGGTGGGGTGGCTATGTAAATAGCATTGATATTGGGATCATTAATCAGGTCTGCTGCTTGGTTATACCATTTAGGTACCCCATGTCTTTGGGCATAGTCTTCTGCCAAAGCTGCGTCTCTTCTCATGACAGCAACCAAACTGCTGTTGGCTACTTTATTGAATGCGGGTCCGCTTTTAATTTCAGTGACGTTTCCGCATCCAATGATGCCCCATTGGATTTCTGTTGCATATTTTGCCAATTGTTGCTCCATTTGTCAATATTAATTCTGTCTAACTATCCGATATAACCAATTGCCCAATTTATTGAAATAACTTTATGCAAGAATCAGTTCAAAGAAAAATATCTAGCTCACGCAACCATCTAACATAGACCATCGTCTAGTTACAAAGCCCCATAGAAAAATTGGATCTGGATTCATTGGAACATATTATTAGAAAATGCCTTAAAAGTGACAGAAAATGCCAACAATGGATTTATGAGCATTACTATGGATATGTGTTAAAAATAGCTTTTCGTTATATGGAGGATTATCAAGAAGCTGTTTCCGTTACCAATGACAGTTTTGTAAAAGCATTTTTACGTCTCAACCAGTTTGAAATAGACAGTAATAATCAGATTCTAGAATTGCGTTTTAGAGGTTGGCTTAGAAGGATTACGGTAAATGAATCTATAGATCAAATTAGGAAAAGAAAAAGAGAGACAAAATTTGAATCCTTACATGAAAATGACTGGATAGACCAAGCTTCCACTGATCAAGCAGATTCCAAACTACTTTATAAAGAATTAATTAGCTATATGAAGGAGTTGCCACCAAGTTATCAAAAGGTTTTTAACCTATATGTGATTGATGGATTTAGTCATGCTGAGATTGCTATTATGCTAGAAATTTCTGTTGGAACCTCCAAATCAAATCTATCCAGGGCAAAGGATTTTCTACAGAATAAAATTGTGGAATTTTTTGAAACAAAGAAATCATGAATGTAGATAACCATAATGAATTTGAAAACCTGTTCAAAAGAGCATCAGAAAACTATCCGTTGAACACGAATAGCGCCAACTGGAATGCTGTTTTGGAAAAATTAGAAAAAGAATCTGATCAAAAAGGTCTTGTTCTAAAAAGGAGGTTATTCTATTTATTAATACTTCTTTTGGTAAGCATCTTATCTGCTTTTCTAATGAATAGATATATGAATTGGAATGAAAAAAACAAAGGGGTTGATGTTCCAACATTAATTGAGAAAGATCAAACGGAAAAAAACATGGTGAAAAAAATCACTGATGCAGTTTATGATAAAGTGGTGGATTCAATAAAACAAGAAAATCAATTAAAAGAACAAAACACTGTTCAAACATTGAATAATCAGGCCAAAATAAACACCGTATTAACCAATTTAAAAAAACCTCAGCAACCACAAGCACCTACCACTAATTCAACAGTACTACTCCCCCCGAATAGTAAAACAACGGGAGCCAACAACTCCCAACCAATCAATGCTGCTACAAACAAAACTTCAACTACATCAGAATCAGAAATTCAAGAAACAAAAAAGGTATTGGAAAAAAATACTGACTTGGTTGAGGTTGTAGCCAGCACAAAAACAATTCCTACTATTAGTAGCACTGATTCTAATACTACCATCAATAGTGGATCACCCGCTATTATTCTAAAAAAACAAGCTTTTCAAAAATATTTATATACGGGAATCTTGTATGCCACTGACAAAAGCTCCATCAATTTTGAAGCTTCAAAGGGCCAAGGGCACAGCATTGCATTCCTTTTGGGATATCAATTTTCAAAAAGATTTAGTATTGAAACTGGTATTCATATAGAGAAAAAAGAATATTATACAAAAGGAGAACATTTTGACAAATCCATACTACCGGCTACTGGCAAAATTTTATGGATTGAATCAGAAAATAAATTAATTGAAATTCCGGTTTCCTTAAAGA
>NCHJ01000002.1:64714-67020 GCA_002256765.1 Bacteroidetes bacterium 24-39-8 | reverse complement strand
GGAATTACTTCTGCTGGAACTGAATCTGAATAAAGTTACAAAAGATTAGAATATGTTCTGCTGCCTAGAAAGGAACCGAATGGCTTGGAACTACTGAGCGGATTTGTTATGGGCTAAGGACTTGTTCTTAAGTACCAATTGCTGCAATGCAATGTTAGGCGCGCACTTTTATTCTATTACGATAACTAAAGGACCAATTGGTAATGGTGGATTATCTAAATATGAATTAACCTTTGCAGATAACTTTGTAAGTTCTGAGTAAGAGTTAATTGATGCATTTAAAACAAATACTGTAATGGTATATTTTGAAAAATTCTGTTGATAGCTCAAGTTTTTATCAAAAGTGAACAATGCATCAAATTGATTCTCGATTAACAATTTTAAAAGCTGTCCATTTTTTATTCCATTCCAACCTTTATCACGAACTGTATAAATTTCGTGTTCAGTAAAATCCAGTTTCAAGCGTTTGGGCAGATTTTCATCAAGCAAGAGCTTCATAAATTTGATCTGCTTTTTGGGAGGTAAGAAATTTACTGGCTATTTCAAGTAATCCAACGGCTTGTTCTTTTGTTACAGAAGGGAAATCATCAAGGAATTCGTCTAAAGAAATACCGGCTTCCAAATGGTCAAAAAGGGAATCAACAGGTACACGTGTACCCATAAAAACAGGTTGGCCGCTTAGTATTTCCTTGTCAATATTTACGATATCCTGAATACGCATATTTTAAAGTTACGATTATTCTGATATTTTCAAAAGTTGCGCCTAAGGTTTAAAATTAAGAAAAAGCAATGCTGGTTTTTTTAGATAAAAAAACGCCCCGGAAAATTCCAAGGGCGCTAGTATCACTCAAACTAATTCAATCAATTATTCGGCTTCTGCCATCACTTCTGTTACTTCAGGAATCATGCGTTTCATCATGCCTTCAATCCCAGCTTTTAAAGTAACCATAGAAGAAGGGCAACCACTGCAAGATCCTTGTAACATTAAATTCACCACACCATCTTTATAGCTGCGGAACTGAATAGCACCACCATCCATTTCAACGGCTGGTTTTACATAATTCTCTAGGAGCTCTTTCACACGTTTAACAATATCATCGTCATCCGCGCTTACGGTATTGGTAGCTTCTTGTTTGGTTTTAGAAACCTCATCGTCATTTACAACCACACCACCATTTTCTAAATACTCTTTCAAGAAAGTCTTAATAGAAGGAATTACGTCTTGCCAGTCATCAGTGTCCGGTGTCTTGGTCAGCGTAATAAAATTGCTGGCAATGAACACAGACTTGATAAAGGGAAATCCAAACAATTCTTTTGCCAAAGGCGATGGTCCTGCTAGTGTTTCATCAGCAAAATCAATGCTTTTTCCAGGATATAATAATTTGTTGGCCACAAATTTCATGGTCTCTGGATTGGGCGTCATTTCTGTATAGATGCTAATCACTGGATTGCCTGTTTTAATCATAAGAAAGATTTTATGCGGGTATTGAATGCAAATTTAAACAAAAGCGGGCTGGGAAGGTTCACTTCAGCGGGTCAAGGGCGGAGGAACCGCCTTTTTTTCGGATATCGAAAACCTTTTAGAGCCCATTTTACCCCATATTGGGGTCAAAGTCAATATTTGGCCGGATTTTTCGTTGTATAATAGACATGAAACAAATGCGCATCCCCTTTTTATTCTTGGTCATGCTTATGACCAGCTCCCTTTCTGCGCAAACGGTTGTAAAACCATTTGGCATCAATATCTGCGGAGCAGAATTTGAAGAAAAAACCATTCCTGGGGTATTGGGTAAGGACTATATCTACCCTCCAGATGCGGATATTGAATATTTCTACCAACAAGGCATGCAACTCTTGACCGTTCCTTTTAAATGGGAGCGGGTGCAACAAACGCCTGGTGGCCCATTGGACCATGCCAATGTAGACGAGATGCGCCGCGTGATCCAATACTGTTCAGACCGGAATATCCGCGTGGTTTTAAGCATGCACAATTTTGGCCGATACGTTATAGGTAACACCGAACATATTGTGGGTAGCCCCACTATTCCCCGCAAAATGCTGGGCGAATTTTGGTCAAAACTGGCCCTTGAATTCAAAGACTTGCGCAACGTGTTTGGTTATGAGATCATGACCGAGCCACATGATATGGGTGAATACGACTGGTTTACCACCGCGCAAACCACCATTAATATTTTGCGTCAGGTAGACAAAAAAGCCATCATCATTATCTCAGGAGACAATTATGCCAATGCAGAAAAATGGCGTCAATACAGTGATAACCTCAAAAACTTGGTAGACCCCAATGG
>NCHJ01000002.1:0-64687 GCA_002256765.1 Bacteroidetes bacterium 24-39-8 | reverse complement strand
AATGACAACCTCATGTATGATGCGCATTGCTATTTTGACAAAAATTATTCAGGCAGATACGTAGAAAGTTATGATAGTAGCGGGGCCGATAAATATACTGGGGTTAGAAGAATCATGCCCTTTGTTCGCTGGCTTAAAGACCATAACAAAAGAGGTTATGTTGGCGAATATGGTGTTCCCGATAATGACCTCCGTTGGTTAACCGTGCTAGATAATTTCTTGAAATACTTGAGCGAGAGCAATGTAAATGGCTGTTATTGGGCAGCGGGTTCAAGATGGAATAAATACCCATTATCCGTACAACCATTTGTGCAAGAAGACCGGCCACAAATGGAAATTTTGTTGCGTTATAAAAGAACCTCCCCAGTACCTAAATCCTCTTTTGAATTTCTCTTGCCAGAAACCTTTATGTTCCTACCCAATACAACCTTAATACCCAAAGAGAAGGGAGGTGTTTTTGCACCAGCATCATTAGAAAGCAAGATCAATGTGAAGGACTACTAGCCTGCGGCGATATACGCTATCAACCATTTCCTTTTATTCCGGCACTATGCGCAACTTGGCATAGTTGAGCATGATTTTCTTTTCTCCGTTGGTGGCAAAATGAATAGTAGCAATAGGATTGTGTGCAGAGCCTTCTACCTTGGCTACTACCCCAAATCCAAATTTTAAATGCTCCACTTTTTGACCGGCTTGTAAACCACTGGTATCACTGGCCACAAAATCGCCGGAAGGCTGGTGTTCCACTACTTTACTCGCTGGAGGAACAACGGGTAAGTATTCTGGTTTGCCCTTGGGTGTGTCTGGTTTTCTAGCTGGAGGAGCCCCATATTTTTTCTCCGCTGAGGCGGCTGAATTGCTATTGCCAAAACCGCGTTGCATTCTTTCAAAACCACCACCCCATTGACTGGAAGAATTATTTCTAGCACCACCACCTGCATAGCTTTTGTCTATATAGGCTTCGGGCATTTCTTCTATAAAACGGCTGGGTTCATTTTGCACCAACTGACCAAACCTATAACGTGAGTTGGCATAGGTTAACCAAAGATGTTGTTTGGCCCTGGTAATGGCCACATAGAACAACCTGCGTTCTTCTTCTAATTCCTCGCGGGTATTAATGGCCATGGCATTGGGGAACAAAGTTTCTTCAATCCCACCCACAAATACACAACTAAATTCCAAACCCTTTGCCGCATGAATGGTCATTAATTTCACCACATCGGTTTCTTGTTTGTTGTCATCGGCATCCGTAACCAAAGTAATCTGTTGCAAGTAAGCACCCATGCTCTTGCTACCCACTTCACCATCTTCATTGTCTGGGCTCTCAGTCCATTCCTTTATGGAGTTCAACAACTCTTGCACGTTTTCATATCGCGCCAGCCCTTCTGTGGTTTTGTCTGCAAATAATTCCTTGACCAAATTGGTATGCTTACCTACTTGCACCGCTACGTCATAAGCATTCTTATCTGTGAGCAGGCTTTGGAAATAACGAATCATGGTCACAAAATTCTGCAGGGATTCCAAAGTACCACCCTTGAATCCAAACTCTCCTGCTCTAGACACCACATCATACATGCTGATCTCATTTTCATTGGCAGCCGTAATCAATTTTTCAATACTGGTTTTGCCAATGCCACGTGCAGGATAATTGATGATTCTTTTTAGCGCTTCTTCATCACGGGTATTCACCATAATACGCAGATAGGCCAAGAAATCCTTGATCTCTTTGCGTTGATAGAAGCTGGTACCCCCATAAATTCTATACGCAATACCCATGCGGCGCAGACTTTCTTCATAAGCCCGGCTCTGTGCATTGGTTCTATAGAGAATAGCAAAATCTTGGTTGTAAAAATGGTTACGCAGTTTTTGTTCCTGAATGGTATCGGCCACAAATTTGCCCTCGTCATTATCAGTCATGGTGCGCACCAAGCGAATCTTTTCTCCCTCCACATTATCGGTCCAGAGATTCTTTGGAATCTGACCCTGGTTTACCTTGATCACTTCATTGGCCACATGAATAATATTCTTGCTGCTTCTATAGTTCTGTTCCAGCTTTACCACTTTTACATCGTCATAGTCTTTTTGAAACTGAAGAATGTTTTCAATGGTGGCGCCACGGAAACTATAAATACTTTGAGCGTCATCTCCCACCACACAAATATTCTCATGAGCTGCTGCCAATAGCTTGGTAATCTGGTACTGTACCGCGTTAGTATCCTGATACTCGTCAATCAGGATATACTTGAACTTGTGCTGGTATTTGTGCAGGGCATCTGGAAAATTATTCAAGAGCTCGTGCATTTTTAGCAAGAGGTCATCAAAGTCCATGGCCCCGTTTTTGGCGCATCTATTGGCATAAGCCATATAGATTTGGGAAATGGCTTGACGGTTGGCGCGCATGTCTTCCTGTTGTATATAATAGTCATTGGCGTATTCAGCCGGACCCACCAAGGCATTCTTGGCCTGAGAAATCCGGTTGCCCACCACATTGGCTTTATAGTGTTTGTCATCAAGGTTTAGCTCATTCACCACGGCCTTAATCACAGAACGGCTATCGTCTGTGTCATAGATGGTAAAATTGCTGGGATAGCCCATTCTATAGGCTTCACCCCTCAAAATGCGGGCAAAAACGCTGTGGAAAGTGCCAATATAGAGGTTGCGCGCCTCAGAATTACCCAGGATCTTCTCAATCCTCTCCTTCATTTCTGCCGCCGCCTTATTGGTAAAAGTCAGTGCCAAAATATTAAATGCGTCTACTCCACTAGCCATTAAGTGGGCAATTCTGGTGGTCAACACCTTGGTTTTGCCAGATCCAGCACCCGCAACAATCATGATGGGACCCTTTACATGCGTCACTGCTTCATATTGCGGTTCATTCAACCCCTTGAGATACTCTTGCATGGCTGCAAGATAAATAGATGCCCGCTTGAAAAAGCCTATGTGGAAATCAATTCGTTAAATCGAGGCTAAGATTCCTGTTTTGGCTTGTGGGCAAGCTGCTTGGTGCTACCTTTGCCATCCCCCCGATTTTGGGGTCATTATTGAAAATCAATGGCTTATGCGTTTTTTGAGGTTCAAAAAAATACGGTTCTTCTTAATCCCCGTTATCTTATTAATGGGCGGTTTGGTATTTGGTACCGGAAAATATGGACCTACAAAAACCAAGGTTCCAACCTATAAAGACTCAACAGCCACCAATACTGCTGATAATAGTCGGGCTTTTTTGTATGATTCTCTGGACTTAGATGGCCTTGGTCTATCTAAAGAAGCTTTTAATTTGGCTTTAACCGGTTATCAAACATTGCTACAAGCGGGTAAGGTTCAAAAAGACAATATTCTCACCATCATTGATTTTAGTCTGCCCTCCAGTCAAAAAAGGCTTTTTGTAATCAATTTAGAAACGGGTGCTTTGTTGTTCAACACATTTGTGTCTCATGGCAGAAATTCAGGAACGGCCCTTGCTTCTAAATTCTCCAACGCCTTTAATAGTTTTAAAAGTAGCCTGGGTTTCTATACTACAGGTAGTCCCTATTCTGGTAAACACGGATACAGTCTCAGACTAGAAGGACAAGAAGCTGGGATTAATGACAACGCTATGGAAAGAGGCATTGTGATGCATAGTGCGGATTATGTTAACGAACGCACTATTCACCAAATGGGATATTTGGGTCGTAGCCAAGGTTGCCCCGCCATACCCGAAGCTTTGAAAAAGCCCATTATTGAAACTATCAGAAATGGTAGTTGCTTATTTGTCTATAGTCCAGACAAACAATACACTGCACATTCCAAATTATTGCAGAAGGGTTCTATCTAACTATTCCTCTTTACTTGTTTTTTTATCTATAAGGATTAGTGATAATATTAGGATTTCTTATTATTTTGTTGTTTTATTCATAGCAACAACCTATCCATGAAACGCATCCCACTAATTATTGCCCTTTTTCTGACCGCCCATTTGTCATTTTCTCAAAAAAATTGGTTCTCTGTTTATACTGATTCAGCCAGTTTGGTTCAAGACGGTGGCACTATCACCAAAGCATTTATTGCTGATATCAAAAAAATCAAACCTGGAATTACACTTGACGTAACTACCATTTTAAATACCACACCCTATTTGATTTATTTTGATGGGCAGGGAGCAGTTAAAACCGCTAACCTTCCTATTTGGACCCAAGTAATTCCACCTCAACAACAATTCTTTTATGAAGTAGCTGGTGGTGAAGCCGCTGGTAAAG
Organism: Bacteroidetes bacterium 24-39-8; assembly: GCA_002256765.1. Taxonomy (GTDB): domain Bacteria; phylum Bacteroidota; class Bacteroidia; order Chitinophagales; family Chitinophagaceae; genus Sediminibacterium. The sequence goes on along the minus strand of NCHJ01000002.1, from coordinate 60,452 downwards.
CCGCATTTGGTTTGTTCTTTAACGGTTTTTATTTACCGCATGAATTAGGTCATGGTGTAGAAGAAGCTATTCGCGGAAACTTAAAAGGTTCATATGAAGAAGAGTATTTTGCCAACACGGTTGCAATGCTTTGGTGGAGAAAACAAGGAAGAGAGAAGGAATTAAAAGCCTGTTATGATGCGGCTAAAACCATGTTTGCCAAATTACCCAATCCTGTTCCAGCTGGCATGACCATTGAAGCTTATTTTGGCAAGAATTATGAGCAAGCTTCTCAGAACCCTTATGTTTATGGCTATATGCAGTTCAAGCAGTTTATCCAAATTTATGAGGACAAGCAATTGCCCGATTTCAACGGTTTTATGCAAAAATATTTTGCAGAACATCAGAAAAAATAATGACAAATTCCTCGCCGGCTCCAGCACTTAGTTACTATCAGAAACTAGTGATTTTCTTATTAGCCATCACACAATTCACGGTGGTATTGGATTTCATGGTTATGTCTCCGTTAGGAGATATCATGATGAAGTCTATGAACATTAACACAGCTCAATTTGGTGTGGCTGTTTCTGCCTATGCATTTAGTGCGGGGATTTCTGGTTTATTAACGGCGGGGTTTGCAGACAAGTATGATCGAAAAAAACTCCTGCTGTTTTTTTATTCTGGTTTTGTCATTGGCACATTTTTCTGCGCCTTGGCACCCAATCATTTTTGGTTGGTGGCTGCTAGAATTGTAACTGGCATTTTTGGTGGGGTCATTGGTTCTATTTCCTTGGCCATTGTTGCTGATTTATTTGACTTTCAACAAAGGGGAAAAGTGATGGGCTTTATTCAAATGGGTTTTGGCGTGAGTCAGGTCATGGGTATTCCAATTGGCTTGTACATTGCCAACCAATGGGGCTGGCATGTTCCCTTCTTGGCCATCGCTGGGCTAGCGGCCATCATTGCCATTATCATTTTGATCAAGCTCCAACCACTAACAGCGCACTTAGCACTGCAACAGGAAAATACAGTACTGAAACACCTTTTACATACTGTTACTTTAAAAAATCATCGCATTGGATTTATGTCTACTGCCCTTTTATCCATTGGTGGTTTTATGATGATGCCTTTTGGTTCAGCGTTTGCCATCAATAATTTAAAAATCAGTACACACCAATTGCCCATACTGTTTATGGTAACAGGTGTTGCTGCATTAATTTCCATGCCCCTGATTGGAAAGATGAGTGATCGAGTTGACCGATTTAAAATCTTTGCAATTGCAACGTTAATTGCAGCAGTAGTCATCAATATTTATGCGCATTATGCTGAAACACCATTTTGGATAGTCTTGGTCACCAATGTTTGTATGATGGTGGCCATCATGAGCAGAATGGTTCCCGCATCGGCCCTAACATCGGCCATTCCAGCACCACAGTATCGCGGTTCCTTTATGAGCATCAACGCTTCTTTGCAACAAATGGCCGGTGGTTTTGGCGCCATGATTGCCGGTTGGGTGATTGTACAAAAAGATCGCTACGCACCTTTAGAACATTATGATTGGTTGGCCATGATAGCCACTGGTACCATGATCATCACTATCTTTTTAGTCTATCGCGTTAGCAAAATTGTGCAGAAGTGATTTAGTTCTTGAGAATGGTCATTTTTTTCAAAAATTCATTAATTTAAAATATAGGATTTCTTTTATAAAATCTATCTTATAAATCCCTCTTAATTACAAGGATTTTTTTGTTTTCAACACCACGTTAATAAGAAATTCTGTTTATTATCTTAAAACAAACTTATTTCATTCAAGATTTTGGTTGCACATACTTGGTATTGCATTAATAGGGAACCCGGTGAAAATCCAGGACTATCCCCGTAGCTGTAAGCTTCCAATATTTGTTCAAAAATTGCCACTGTTCAACAACGGGAAGGCTTTGAACAATGAAGCAAGTCAGAAGACCTGCCAAAATCATCAATTTAGTAACAGCTTCGGGTGAAAGCAGTACTGATGGATTGTCGCAATCTGTGACCCTCTTTCAGCACCGTCTATTATCCTAAAACAAATGGTATGAAAGAATCTAATGAAATTCTATTAAGGGAAAACAAAGAACGTTTTGTAATTCTTCCTATTAACTATCCCAGCATTTGGGAACAGTATAAACGTCATGAAGCAAGTTTTTGGACTGCTGAAGAGATTGACCTGAGTAGCGACTTAAAAGACTGGGAAAATTTAAATAATGGAGAAAGGCATTTTATTTCTCACGTGCTAGCCTTCTTTGCTGCAAGTGATGGAATAGTAAATGAAAACCTGGCGGTGAATTTCATGAGTGAAGTTCAATTACCAGAAGCAAGATGTTTTTATGGTTTTCAAATTATGATGGAAAATATTCATAGTGAAACCTACGCACTATTAATAGATACCTATATAAAAGACCCTCAAGAAAAACATAAATTATTTCACGCCATTGATACTGTTCCTGCTGTAAAGAAAAAAGCAGAATGGGCACTAAGATGGATTAAAAACGGAAGTTTTGCAGAACGATTAGTAGCATTTGCAGCGGTTGAAGGTATTTTTTTTAGTGGCAGCTTCTGCTCTATTTTCTGGATGAAAAAAAGAGGATTAATGCCTGGACTTACTTTTAGCAATGAGTTAATTAGCCGGGATGAGGGATTACATTGTGAATTTGCTTGTTTACTTTATGGAATGCTGGAAAATAAATTATCTGAGCAAGAAGTACATTCCATTATCAAGGATGCAGTAACAATAGAAAAGGAATTTATTACTGAAGCATTACCCGTTGATTTGATAGGCATGAATGCAAAACTAATGCAGCAATACATTGAATTTGTTGCAGACAGATGGTTAGATCAATTGGGCTATGCCAAAGTATACCTGGTAAGTAATCCGTTTGATTTTATGGAAATGATTTCTTTACAAGGCAAGACAAATTTCTTTGAAAAAAGGGTTGGAGATTATCAAAAGGCCGGTGTAATGGGAAACAAAGAATCTCAAGTATTTTCAACTGAAGAGGATTTTTAATTAATAAATCAGAAGCAATGTTTGTAATAAAAAGAAGTGGTAAACAGGAACCGGTTAAATTTGATAAAGTAACCGCGAGAATTGAGAAGTTGAGTTATGGATTAAGCCCAATGGTAAACGTAATAGACGTTGCAAAAAAAACCATTGAAGGAATCTACGCAGGCGTACCAACAACTACATTGGACAATCTTGCGGCAGAAACAGCCGCATCTTTAACCATAACCCACCCAGATTACGCCATTCTTGCTTCTAGAATAGCTGTTAGTAATTTACACAAAAGTACATTAAAGCGATTTTCAGAAACCATGCGCCTACTTCATGGTTATGTAGACAAGACTACTGGCAAAAAATTGCCGTTGATTGCGGATGATGTAATGGACATCATTGAAGCAAATGCGGAAATATTAGATAGTACCATTATTTATGATAGAGACTTTGGTTTTGATTATTTTGGTTTCAAAACACTCGAAAAGTCCTATTTACTAAAAATTGAGGGAAAAATTGCAGAAAGGCCACAGCACATGTATATGAGGGTTGCGGTAGGGATTCATAAAAATGATATAGAAAGTGTTATTACTACTTATCATTTAATGAGTGAACGCTGGATGACCCATGCTACTCCAACTCTTTTCAATGCAGGAACACCTAAGCCACAAATGAGCTCTTGCTTTTTACTTACAATGAAAGATGATAGTATTGAGGGAATTTATGATACACTTAAACAAACAGCTAAAATATCACAAAGTGCAGGAGGAATTGGTCTAGCCATACATAATATTAGAGCAACTGGCAGTTATATTGGCGGAACCAATGGCACAAGCAATGGAATTGTTCCTATGCTAAAAGTATTCAATGACACAGCTAGATATGTTGACCAAGGCGGCGGAAAGAGAAAAGGTGCTTTTGCAATTTATTTAGAGCCTTGGCATGCTGATGTATTTGAATTTTTAGATCTTAGAAAAAATCACGGAAAAGAAGAAATGAGGGCTAGGGATTTGTTTTATGCCTTGTGGATCTGTGATTTATTTATGAAAAGAGTAGAAGAAAATGGCGCTTGGAGTCTTTTTTGTCCAAATGAAGCACCAGGCTTGAGCGATTGTTGGGGCAAAGAATTTGAGTTGCTGTACCAACAATATGAACAAGACGGCAGGGCTAGAAAAACAATCAAGGCACAGGATCTTTGGTTTGCTATTATCCAATCTCAAATAGAAACTGGTACACCTTATTTATTATATAAGGACGCTGCAAATGGGAAAAGCAACCAACAGAATTTAGGTACTATAAAAAGTAGTAATTTATGTACTGAGATCATGGAGTTTACCAGCCCAGAAGAAGTTGCTGTTTGTAACCTTGCCTCGCTTGCACTTCCACGGTTTGTTATTGATGGTAAATTTGATCATCAAAGATTATATGATGTTACCTATCAAGTTACAAAGAACTTAAATAAAATCATTGACCATAATTACTATCCAATTGAAGAAGCTAAAAATAGTAATACCAAACATAGACCCATTGGTTTAGGGGTGCAGGGTTTAGCGGATGTTTTTATTCTATTAAGGCTTCCTTTTGAAAGTGATTTAGCAAAAATTTTAAATAAGAATATTTTTGAGACCCTATATTTTGCTTCCATGACTGCTAGTATGGACCTAGCAAAAGAACAGGGACCTTATGAAACTTTTGCTGGATCCCCGGTTTCTAAAGGTATTTTTCAATTTGATATGTGGGGAATCACTCCCTCTGATAGATGGGATTGGGATACTTTAAAACTAGCTGTTCAAACCCATGGAATTAGGAATTCACTTCTATTAGCACCTATGCCAACGGCATCTACTTCTCAGATTTTTGGAAATAACGAATGCTTTGAGCCATATACAAGTAATATCTATACAAGAAGGGTACTTAGTGGTGAGTTTATTATAGTGAATAAACATTTGTTGAAAGACCTAGTAAACTTGGGGCTATGGAATAACAACATGAAAAACAAAATTATTGGAGCTAACGGATCTATTCAACATATAGAAGAAATTCCAACTAATCTAAAAGAACTGTATAAAACGGTTTGGGAAATCAAACAAAGAAACTTGATAGATATGGCGGCAGATAGGGGTGCTTTTATTTGTCAGTCACAATCTCTCAATCTATTTGTAGACAATCCAACAGCTTCAAAACTGACTTCTATGCATTTTTATGCATGGAAAAAGGGGTTAAAAACCGGTATGTATTATTTAAGAAGTCAAGCTGCTGCTCAAGCAATTCAGTTTACAGTTGAAAAACAGGGATCTATAGATATTAATCCGATTATTCCAGGAATAGACCAACAAAATGATGGAAACGATGTAACAGCTACTCTTTCAAGTGGGCCTAGTTGTAGCATGGAAGAAGGTTGTTTGAGTTGTGGTTCTTAGAGGTTATGATAGCTTTTACTCAGAGAAAAGTGTTTGTTTTCAAAAAGTTATTCAAGGATAAAAATAGTAGAGTCATTCATGCGTAATAAGAAATTGCGAGTACCAAAATGGACAATTGGTTTTAGTGGAATCCAATACCCCCTTGGGTAAAGTGGTTTGTAAAAGAATTTAAGGGCTATTGACATTCCTGTTTTTTGTTGTATTTTACTGTAGATAAACCATAAAAAACTGCCCTATGTTTTTTGGTAAACTCATACAGTACCTCTTTTTGGTATTCATAGGATTTCTCTTAATCCTATTAGTTAGTATCATATTAGAAACACCTACAACCCCGCAGGGTGAATACCATTATTCCAGTTTTTTGAAAAACAATTATGGTATTACAGCTGGCATTTTATTTTTGATAGCTGGGCTTGCCGTAGGTTATTTAATGGAACTCAAGCCCTGGTTAGCAGGCATCTGTTTGATCCTGATTTTTCCAATAACTGCGCTATATGAAGCAACGGTCTATAGCGGTAGCCATAATTTAATTCCTTTTGAGTTCTTGGTTTTCATCTTGTACGCCCTTCCATCCTTGGTTGGCGCCTATCTTGGAAAATGGTTGTCAGATAGGTCTGAAAAAAGCAATTAAACACTAACTTCCATTTATGTCAGAAAAAACCTATCCCTGTCTTTGGTTTGATGGACAAGCCAAAGCTGCAGCAACATTTTATTGTTCTGTTTTCCCGAATGCGTCTATTCTTCAAGAAAGTCCCATGGTGGTCAATTGGGAATTAAATGGTCAAAGATTTATGGGGCTAAATGGAGGACCCATGTTTCAGTTAAATGCCAGTATTTCTGTATTTGCCAATTTTGACAATATTGAAGCCTTGAACCTTGCATGGGAAAAACTGGTAGATGGTGGCTCAGTTTTAATGCCAATAGATAAGTACCCTTGGAGTGAAAGATATGGTTGGTTAAAAGACAAATTTGGTTTGACCTGGCAATTGATGTTAAGCGATAATAACCTTCTGCTACCTTCTATGCTATTTTCTAATATGCAGTTTGGCAATGCCCAATCAGCCATGCAATTCTATACTTCCATTTTCCCTTCTTCAGGAATAGATGTTACTGAATTATATGGACCTGAAAATCCAGAACAAGCAGGCAAACTCATGTTTGGTCAAATGCACTTGATGGATAAACCCATTATCCTAATGGATGGACCCGGTGATCATTATTTTCAATTCAATGAAGCGCTTTCATTTGTAGTTCAATGTGAGAACCAAGCAGAAATTGACAAATACTGGAATAGCTTAATTGCAAATGGAGGGCAGGAATCTATGTGTGGTTGGCTCAAAGACAAGTTTGGCGTTTCTTGGCAAATTATTCCAGCCTCACTGAGTAAACTTATGAGCCATTCTAATAATGGTCAAAAAGTAATGGAAGCCTTATTGAAAATGCGCAAATTAGAAATAGCTGTTTTGGAGGCCGCTGCAAATAGCTAACTCTATTATATGAAGAAAACCATAGTGGTATTGGTTGGCTTTTTGCTAATCAAAATGATTCTCCAATTTCAATTAATCAATCCGGTATTTGATTTACATCGTGATGAATACCTGCATTTAGACCAAGCCAAGCATTTGGCTTGGGGTTTTCAATCAGTTCCACCATTCAGCTCTTGGATGGCTTGGTTGATTTTACAATTGGGTAATGGGGTTTTCTGGGTCAAGTTTTTTCCTGCACTATTTGGAGCACTGACCATTTTGATGGTTTGGAAAATCATTGAAACTTTAAATGGTGGAATCTTTGCATTGTGCATGGGTGCTATTGCTATTTTGATGTCTGCATTGTTGCGCATCAATATTCTGTTTCAACCCAATTCATTTGAAATCTTCATTTGGACTACTGCATACTATTTTGTGGTGAAGTATATTCAAACGGAACATCAAAAATGGTTGTACTATTTGGCTGTTGCTGTGGCATTGGGTTTCTTGAACAAATACAATATTGTTTTTTTGCTATTGGGATTATTCCCTGCATTATTGATCACAGAACAAAGAAAAATTTTTACGAAACCACATTTTTATTTTTCCATTTTGCTGTGCTTAGTCCTGATTGCACCCAACCTCTATTGGCAATGGGTGAATAATTTTCCGGTAGTAGCGCATATGCAAGAATTACAAAGAACGCAATTGGTGAACGTTGAGCGTTCGCATTTTATCAAAGAACAGTTGCTATTTTTCTTTGCTGCTATTTTTGTTCTAGTAACCGCTTTTGTTGGCTTTTTTAGGTACCAACCCTTTAAGCCATTTAGGGTTTTGCTCTGGGGTTTTTGTTGTAGCATTGGTTTCTTTCTATTTTTCAAAGCCAAAGCCTATTATGCCATTGGGCTCTATCCTGTTTTATTGGCTTTTGGGGCCGTGTATTTAGAACAGGTTTTGTCAAAGTCATGGCGTGTTTATTTAAAACCAGTTTGCTTGGTCTTTCCTTTTGCCATTATGATACCCATGTTCACCCTCATCTTTCCTATTCAAACACCAGATCAGATGCGGACGAATGAGGCAGATTTTAAAAAGTTTGGATTGATTAGATGGGAAGACGGAAAGAACCATGAACTACCACAAGATTTTGCAGACATGTTGGGTTGGAATGAAATGGCCGCAAAAGTGGATAGTGCAATTATAAGAATCAATGATCCAAAACATACCCTTGTGTATTGTGACAATTATGGTCAAGTGGGTGCTGTAAATTATTATTCCAAAATCAAAGGAGTTCAAGCTATTTCTTACGATGCAGATTATCTAAACTGGCTTAGCTTAAAAGAACCTATCAAACACGTGATTCAGGTAAAGGAATCCAAAGACGTTGAAAGGGAAATGGCAGATCAACAAACAAATTTTGAATCAGTGGTAAAATTTGGAGAAATAGTATCGCCATTTGCTAGAGAAAAAGGGACCACTATCCTTATTTTGAAAAACACAAAGATTGACCTAAACCAATTGATTAAAAAAGAAATAGCTGAAGAGAAAAACAGACATTAGTGCTAATAAAATGGCTTCTTAAAAAGGGGCGTTATATTGGATATTAGCCCCTTTTTACAGGAATAACCATGACGATTGTCATGGTTATTTTTTTAGGCCTTTTTTAAATTTATTCTGCCATTATTCTTAACCAAGAACGGTATTTTATTTACCTCTTAAATTGATTGCAATGATTACCGCTGAACAGCATTTAGCGCTCATTGAAGAGTGCAAAATTTGGCACCAGACACTGGCCAAATACAAGGAAATGATTAATCAACTTAAAAACGAATTGTACCTATTTGCCCCGGGAAAAACAGAACATAAGACCCTTGAAGGGATTGAACATTTTCACAACCAATTCCATATTCAACTAATTAATGTTCATGACCTCAAACATGAGATCAAACACCATGTTACAGAAGCAGAAAGACACCCCAATTTTGGTCATCGAATTCCCCACCACTACCTAAAGGAGAAACTAGATGCACTACTAGGTTTTATTGAAAACCTGAAAGCGGAATTTCATCAATTCATTCTTAAATAAAGCATCATGGCCAGTTTTGATTCCAACCATGTAAAAAATATAGCGTTGCTGGGTCATCCCGGCTGCGGAAAGACCACGCTAGCAGAAAGCATGTTATTTGAAGCCGGACTCATCAACAGACCCGGTTCCATACTTGCAAAAAATACCGTCAGTGATTACCACGAATTAGAAACAGAACGCCAAAGTTCTGTTTTTGCGTCTCTAATGCATACGGTTTGGAAAAACTATAAAATCAATATTATAGATACGCCAGGATACAATGATTTTTCTGGTGAACTCATCAGTGCTTTACGCGTGGCCGATACGGGTCTCATGATCCTCAATGCTAGTGTAGGGGTAGAAGTAGGAACCGATATTATCTGGGAATACACAGATCAATTTAAAACGCCCACGCTCTTTGTTGTAAACCAACTAGACAAAGAGGGTGCCGACTTTGATAAAACCGTTCAAGAAGCAAAAGCGCATTTTGGACCCAATGTAGTAGTGGTGCAGTTTCCAGTAGATACGGGTGCAAATTTTAACGCCATTATTGACGTGCTCAATATGACCATGTACCAATATGGTCCCGATGGTGGCAAGCCAAGCAAAGAACCCATACCTGCGCATTTAAAAGAAAAAGCAGACCAATTACACAAAGAGCTAGTAGAAACCATTGCTGCCAATGACGAGGGTTTAATGGAAAAATATTTTGACCAAGGAGAACTAGACGAGAATGATATGAAACTGGGATTACACAATTCCATGATCCTGCACCATATATTTCCCTTGTTCTGTGCATCGGCAGAAAAAAATATAGGCATTGGAAGAATCCTAAGTTTTATAGACAATGTTTGTCCTAGTGCTGTAGAAATGCCTCCTCAAAAAACCATGTCTGGCAAATTGCTACCCTGTGACCCCAATGGACCCGCTTGTATTTTTATATTTAAAACCATCACCGAACCACATATTGGAGAACTGAGTTTGTTCAAAGTGTATAGTGGTACCATTAAAATGGGTGCTGAATTGCTGAATGAAAATACAGGGGTTACAGAACAGTTCAACCAGCTGCTCTTATTAGAAGGACACAAAAGAATTCCCGTCAATGAATTGGTAGCAGGTGATATTGGGGCCACTTTAAAACTGAGGTCTACGCATGTAAACAATACCCTGCATGAAAAAGGAGCCAATATAGAATTAGCACCCATTCAATTTCCAAAACCCAATGTAACGGTTGCCATTGCCACCGTGAACAAGGGTGAAGAAGAAAAACTCTCTCAGGTCTTGCACACATTGGTCAGTGAAGACGCTACGGTATTGTTTGAAGTTTCACCAGAATTAAGACAGATCTTATTGCACTGCCAGGGTGAATTGCATTTACAAGTGATTCAGTGGAAGATTGCGCATATTCACAAACTAGAGATCAGCATTGACAAACCAAAAATTCCCTATCGAGAAACCATTCGGAAAAAAGCCGAATCCAGTTATCGGCATAAAAAACAAAGTGGCGGATCCGGTCAGTTTGGAGAAGTGTATATGTTAGTAGAACCTTGGTATGAAGGAATCACTGATCCACCAGGTTTACACGTTAGAGGAAGAGAAGAAATTAATCTGGATTGGGGAGGCAAACTGGTCTATCTCAACTGCATTGTAGGTGGAGCCATTGATACCCGTTTTCTACCAGCCATCTTAAAAGGGGTCATGGAAAAAATGCACAATGGACCCATCACAGGTTCTTATGTAAGAGACGTTCGTGTGAGTGTGTATGATGGTAAAATGCACCCAGTAGATAGCAATGATATCTCCTTTAAGATTGCCGGCTTACAAGCATTTAGGGCAGCATTCAAAGACGCAGACCCACAATTATTAGAGCCCATTTATCAAGTGGTGATTGCTTGTCCAGATGATCAGGTAGGAGCAGTTATGGGTGATTTGCAAACAAGAATGGCCATAGTGGAGGGTATGGAAGCAGAAGGACATTTTCAAAAAATTACGGCCAAAGTACCGTTGGCACAAATGCACCAATATTCCTCTTCCCTAAGAAGTTTGACACAGGGTAGGGCAAGATTTAATATGGAATTCAATTCCTATGCGCCAGTAGCCATGGAAGTACAGAAAAAATTAATGGAAGCATATAGTAAGCATGATGTAGACAAAGAATAGCGCAGGTTTTGTATCTTGGGGGTATCACTTAATTTATCCTTTCAAGATGATTCAACCAAAACCACGCAATAGCCGTATCATAGGTCTATTGGCTATTGCCCTATGTTGTAGTTGGCAATTGTTTGCACAACCGTTTTCTGATGCCTATTTATCAGGCATGAAGTACCGAATGATTGGACCACACCGTGGGGGCCGAACCGTTGGCGCCGTGGGTGTACCAAGCCAACCCTCTGTATTTTACATTGGGGTGAACAATGGTGGGGTATGGAAGTCAAACGACTATGGCCGTACCTGGAAACCCATTTTTGACCAAATGCGTACGGGTTCCGTGGGCGATATTGCTGTGTCAGAATCCAATCCCAATGTGATCTATGTGGGATGCGGAGAAGGCATACAAAGACCCGATCTCTCTGTGGGTGATGGTGTCTACAAATCAACCGATGGCGGAAAGACCTGGAACAATATGGGTTTGAACGATGGTCAACAGATTGGCGATATTATCATTGACCCCAAGGACGAGAACCGCATTTTTGTTGCTGTGTTGGGCCACCCTTATGGACCCAATACTGAGCGAGGCGTTTATCGCAGTTTGAATGGTGGCAAAACCTGGGAGCGTGTTTTATATAAGGATGAAAACACAGGAGCGGTTCAGGTAAATTTTGACCCCAATAATGCCAATATTTTATATGCTGACCTCTGGGCCGGCAGACAGGGTCCTTGGGAAAACGGACAGTGGAATGGACCCGAAAGCGGTATGTTCAAATCAATTGATGGCGGCAATACCTGGAAAAAACTGACCAAGGGTTTACCTACTACCGAACAGGGATTGGGTAGGATTGGATTTGGCATTGCACCCACCAATAGCAATCGTTTATACGCCACAGTGGATGCTGGAAATTATGGCGGCATTTACAGAAGTGATGACGCGGGAGAGTCTTGGCAGCTCATGAGCGCAGACGGCCGTTATTGGGGAAGGGGTAGTGATTTTGCAGAAGTAAAAATAGACCCCACCAATGCAGATATTGTCTATAGTGCCAATGTGGTTACCTGGAAATCAGTGGATGGTGCAAAAACCTGGACCGGATTTAGGGGTGCCCCGGGGGGCGATGACTACCACCGGATTTGGATCAACCCCAATAATCCCAAAATCATGCTGATTGCTTGTGACCAAGGGGGTATTGTAACAGTGAATGGAGGAGAAAGTTTTTCTTCCTGGTACAACCAACCCACCGCACAGTTCTACCACGTGATTACCGACAATAGTTTTCCTTATAATGTTTATGGTGGTCAACAAGAAAGTGGATCAGTAGGTATTTCTTCAAGAGGAAACGATGGCCAGATAGGATTGCGTGAATGGCATCCAGTTGGCGTGGAAGAATATGGTTATGTAGCACCAGACCCATTGGACCCCAATATTATTTATGGTGGTAAGATTACCAAGTTTGACAAACGCACGGGACAGTTGCAAAATATTGGACCAGAAGGTATTCGTTCTGGTAAATACCGTTGGGTAAGAACAGCACCGGTGTTGTTTTCACCTATTGATCCCAAGACCTTATACTTTGCTGGAAATGTCTTGTTCAAAACCACCAACGGTGGCAATAGTTGGCAAACCATTAGTCCAGATCTTTCTCGTGAGTCATGGGATATACCAGCCAGTGTTGGGGTATATACTTCTGAAGACATGAAAAAAATGCCTAGACGTGGGGTCATCTATACCGTGGCGCCTTCTTATAAAGACATCAATACCATTTGGGCCGGAACCGATGACGGCTATATTCATGTAACCCGTGATGGAGGCAAGAATTGGAAAAACGTGACACCTCCAGAAATCACTTCTTGGAGCAAAGTCTCTTTAATGGACGCCAGTCATTTTGATGTAAACACAGTCTATGCTGCGGTGAATAGGATTCGTTGTGACGATATGCAACCCTATGCCTATAAAACCACTGACGGTGGAAAGACCTGGAAAAAAATCACCAATGGTTTACCCAATAATGAACCCATCAACGTTGTGCGCGAAGATCCTATTAGAAAAGGACTCTTGTTTGCTGGTTCTGAAAACGCGGTATATGTGTCTTTTGACGATGGAGAACACTGGCAGTCTTTGCGTTTGAACATGCCTGCAACTTCTATTCGTGACTTAGTCATCAAAGACGATGATTTAGTTTTGGGTACGCATGGAAGAGGATTTTGGATCTTGGATGATATTACACCCTTGCGACAATTGACCACAAAAACCTTGGATGCAAAAACTGTTTTGTACAAACCCCAACAAGCCATTCGTGTTCGTTGGAATATGAATACCGATACGCCTATTCCTCAAGAAGAACCCGGTGGAGAGAACCCACCTGATGGTGCCATCATTAACTATCATCTGTCTCAAACAGCCAATGAAGTAAGTATGGAAATCTTGGATGCATCAGGAAGATCCATTCGCAAGTATAGCAGCAAGGACAAACCCTATGCTATACCAGATGTAAATATTCCTTTGTACTGGATTCGTCCGCAACAGATCTTGAGTGCTGCAGCAGGTGCGCATCGTTTTCTTTGGGACATGCACTATACACCCATTGAGGATCCAGCAGAATTTCCAATGACAGCTGTTTATCAGAACACGCCTAAAGTGGCCAACTCACCTTGGGTATTACCAGGAGTTTACACAGTAAAACTAACCGTTGATGGTAAAACAGAAACACAAACCCTTACCGTAAAACTAGACCCTCGTGTAAAAGCTAGCGCTGCTGATTTGCAACAACAACACGCTTTGTCATTGGCCTGTTATGAAGGAAGATTAACATCGCGCAAGCTGGGAGAAAGCATTACTGCCGCAAGGGCCAGTATTAAAACAAAAACTACTGTTGCTAATAAAGACAGTTTGAATGCCATTGACCAAGAACTGGCCACCATGGAAGGTTCGGGCAGAGCAAGTAGAAGAGGCGGTGGTGCTCAGGCATCTCCAACAACTACTAGTGTAGAATCTGGATTTGCAGGATTGTTTGGCGTTTTTCATGATACTGAAATGACACCCACCACACAAACTGCAGCTGCTGTAAAACAAGTGCAAGAACAACTGAAATCTTTGGAAACAAAAACCAAGGCCTTACTGGCTAAGTTGAGTAAGTATTAAATACTGTTATAGATTTTTGTAGAATAGGCGCTGCATTGGTAGCGCCTATTTCATTTGCTCCAAGTCCTTTTGTAAGCTAAACATTTGGTCACGCAATCTGGCCGCTTCAATAAAGTCCAAATCACGCGCGGCTTTTTCCATTTCTTTCTTGGTTTGCTTAATGGCTTTTTCCAATTGTGGAATGGTTTGATAAGTCTCTTGCTCGTCTGCTGCTTTGGATGGAACCAGAGGCGCGTCTTCTTGTAAAGCATAAGGATTAGACGGATCATAACCCTTAATGTCTAATACAGAACCTTGTGCAAAAACCTGTTCCCTACTCTTGATAATAGTTGTTGGTGTAATGCCATTGGCCAGGTTGTGGGCTATTTGTTTTTCGCGGCGGCGATTGGTCTCGTCAATGGTTCTTTGCATAGACTCCGTCATCTTGTCTGCATAGAAAATGACAAAGCCATCCACATTACGCGCGGCGCGGCCAGCGGTTTGTGTGAGTGATTTTTCATTACGCAAGAATCCTTCTTTGTCTGCGTCTAAAATAGCAACCAGAGAAACTTCTGGCAAATCCAATCCTTCTCTTAATAAGTTCACACCCACCAGTACATCAATCTCACCCAAGCGCAATTGTCTTAAGATTTCTACGCGCTCCAAAGTATCTACATCACTATGAATGTATTTTGATTTGATATTAATCCGGGCCAGGTATTTGTCCATTTCTTCCGCCATGCGTTTGGTGAGCGTGGTCACCAAAATTCGATCCCCTTTTTTCACCGTCTTATCAATCTCATCCAACAAATCATCAATCTGATTGGCACTTGGTCTAATTTGTATGGGGGGATCTAAGAGACCTGTTGGTCTTACCACTTGTTCCACTACCACACCACCTGTTTTTTCCAATTCATAATCCCCTGGCGTGGCGCTTACAAAAATGGTTTGTCCCGTGAGTGCTTCAAACTCGTTGAAGTTCAGGGGTCTATTATCCATGGCCGATGGTAGTCTAAACCCATATTCCACCAGCACCAATTTTCTACTTCTATCACCACCATACATACCCGCCACTTGCGGAATGGTCTGATGACTCTCATCTACTACCAACAAAAAGTCTTTTGGAAAATAATCCAACAAACAGAAGGGTCTGGTGCCTGGCTTACGCCGATCAAAAAAACGGGAATAGTTTTCAATGCCATTGCAATAACCCAATTCACGAATCATTTCAATATCATATTCCACGCGCTCTTTGAGTCTTTGCGCTTCTATAAACTTACCCGTACTTTTAAAATATTCCACCTGGGCCATCATCTCGTCTTGGATCTCGTGCATCACTTGCAAGATCATTTCCTTTGGCGCCAGATACAGCGTTGCAGGAAAGATAGCAGCCGTGTCCATGACACCAATGCGTTTGCTATTGGCCGTATCAATACTTTCTATTTCTTCAATCTCGTCTCCAAAAAAAGTAACCCTATATCCAAAGTCTACATAGGGTAGGTTAATATCTACGGTGTCTCCTTTAACTCGGAATGTTCCTCTACCAAACTCACCTTGTGAGCGATTATACAAAGCATTCACTAGCGCGTGCAAGAATCCCTGTCTAGAAATCACTTGCCCCTTGTGGATGCGAATAATCCCGTTCTCGTATTCCGTAGGATTACCCATACCATAGATACAACTCACGCTGGCCACCACAATAATATCCCTTCTTCCACTTAGTAATTGTGATGTGGCTTGCAAGCGCAGCTTGTCTAGTTCTTCATTGATGCTTAGGTCTTTTTCAATATAGACATCGCGCACGGGCATATAAGCCTCGGGCTGATAGTAATCATAATAGCTTACAAAATAACCCACGGCATTGTCCGGGAAGAATTGTTTGAACTCTCCATAGAGCTGTGCCACCAAGGTCTTGTTATGCGTGAGCACCAAGGTTGGGCGCTGCGTATTTTGAATGAGGTTGGCAATGGTAAACGTTTTACCACTACCTGTTACGCCCAACAATGTTTGAAACTGCTCTCCATCATTAACATTATCTGTCAACTGCTTTATGGCAGAGGGCTGGTCTCCAGCTGGTTGATATGGTGCGTGCAGGTTAAAAGGCATCTAGCTATATTGGACAGCTAAGTTAACCCTAATTTCCTGTTCTAAAAGGAAGCGCAGGCAAACCAGCTTCATTGACCAAATTGGGTTGGGCTGTTTCATGCCAACCGAATCTAACCTGTGTAGGTTGTTTTACAGTTGCAGCTTGCAAGACAATTTTCTTTCCTTCAATGCTTGCATTGGCTTCTACAAAAACGCCATCGGCGCCAGCCAGACTAAACCAATTTGGTGCTTTTCCATCTGTGGTTTTTAGACCAGCATCTGATTTGAAACTCAATAAAATTTTATCTTCCTTGATGCGCATGGATTGATAAGCTGGTCCACTAAACACGGTTTTCTTAAATCCATAATCCTTGGCCAAGGCCTGCAATGCAAGTCTGTGACCCACTACCCATTTATAAGGTGGATGAATATCGCCAAGGTTATCTACCAAGTCTGTGGTTACTACCATGCCAACTTTAGGAAGGTTCAAAGAGGCTGATTGTGCTTCCCAAAATTCAGGAAGCTTGTACACATCATGTGGCAATGGATCTTTGCGCTTGCTATACAAATGCGGGGCTAATTGTACATAGTAGACAGGCATTTTTTGGTCTACATACAAGTCTCTATAGGTATTGACCAATAATTCAAATTTGGCCGGATAAGTAGCGTGGTCATGAATATTCAAATCGGATTCTCCTTGATACCAGAGCATTCCTTTGATGGTGCTGGGCAACATGGGTTTGATCATGCTATTAAACATTTGTCCAGGATGCACACCGTCTACTTTAAAATTAGGACCGGTAACTGAGTCTTTTAATGTGGGAGAATTTTGATAAGCCCAGTCTGGAATCCAAGGTTCAATTCTTGTGCCGCCCCAAGAGCTGCTGATAATGCCAATGGGAACGCTGGTAGAAGCTTCAACCTCTTTGGCAAAAAAATAGCCAATGGCAGATACATATTTCAAGACCGTATCACTGGCGTCTACCCATCCAACGGATGGAAGATATGGTTGTCTGGTATTAAGTCTTTCTACATAGAGATAGCGAATATTTTTTGACTTATTGTTATTAGCTTTTTCTAACTCTTGAAAATCTTCTCCTCTTTTGGGTAAGGCGTATCTTTTGATTTTTCGGTCATAGGTATATTCCATATTGGACTGACCGGAACAGAGCCAAACATCACCCACCAAAATATTCTTAAGTACTATACTGTCTTTGTTCTCTGCATATATGGTCAGGTTTCTATTGGTAGTAGACGCTTTCATGGGATCCAAGAAAAGCTTCCATGCACCAGTGTTATCCGCTTGCACGGTTTTGCGTTGGTTGGCAAAAGATACGGTGACTGATTTTGCAGCGGGGGCGGATCCCCAAATCACCACGGGTTTTTCACGCTGCAAAATCATATTGCTTGAAAAAGCTACGGGAATATTGAATTGGATAAAATTGTACAAAGGACAATTGGGTTGTGCGCGGAGTCCGCTGATCACAGATTGGGCATTCACCCTTGCACCCGCTTCATTGGTATGGGTATGGTCTCCTGGAAAAAATTGCTTAACGGCTACATCGCCCAAGGCGTCATATTTATCTGCTGTAATACTATTGAGGTCTATAAAATAAGCGCCTGCTTGTTCTGCTGCTTCCTTGGCCCATTTGCCATAATCCTTATCGCTACGCATAACTTTGCCTTCTCTAAATTCATTTCTAGGAATCATGGAACAAACAATGGGTATGGCTCCTTTTGCTTTTGCTTCTTTGATAAATTTCTTCAAATACCAACCATAACTATGCACTACTTCAATACTACCATCGGGCCAGGTTAAGGAAACAGAATCTTCTGTAACCCCCTTTAATACCCCACGATATCCCGCTTTGGATGTATCCGGTTTAGAACCTTCGTTATGCCCAAACTGCATGATTACGTAATCTCCTTTTTTCAAAGTAGCTAGAATTTTGTCCCAACGCTTTTCTTTGATAAAAGTGCGTGTGCTTCTTCCAGCCATGGCCTGATTGCTCACCGCAATTTTGCTACTATCCAAAAACTCACTGATCAAAGTTCCCCATCCCCACTGGCCATTGCTCATGCTATTGCGCACGGTACTATCACCAATAATATAGAGCGTAGGTCTATCGTCTTTTAGAGCGGTAAATGCCATCAATAAGAAACTGAAGCTAATGATAGCAAGAATCTTTTGCTGCTTTTTCATGTGTTGTTGTTTAAAAAATAAAGGCAATCCTAAGATCGCCTTTATTTGAATACCCTACGCTTGCTTGTAGAATTATTTAAAAGGCAGGTACCAGTTTTTTCTATCCAACAATTTTGTTCTTGCTGCTGCTGCTCCTGGATTGCCGTCTTTACTTAATTTATTGAAAACCGCATTGGCTAAAATAGCAGGGTCATTTCTCCTGATAGAGATACGAACTAGATCAGACCAACGGTGACCTTCATAAGCCAGTTCCAAAGCTCCTTCATTGAGTAAGTTACTTTCAATTGAAAGGGTACTATCCCCAACAATGGCTGCAGGAATTACCCTTGCGCAACCACGGATTCCAGCATTTCTATGCCAGTCTCCACGATACCTTGGTGTTTCACCATTCCTTGCATCAAAATTATAAGGGTAAGGTTCACTCAAAGTATTCATGATATTGGTAACGTCTCTACCTGTAACACCAGGTGTTGGATCAAATGTGGTGCTGATACCTTGGTTTAACAAAGCCGCTGCCAATTTTCTTTGACCATCTCTATTAGCTGCTTCTGCAAAATGCAAGTGCACATTAGATACCCTGTTTAAGAACCATTGTCCTGGTTTTTGTAAAGGATTGCTTGGGATAAAGCTACTAGCGTCTAAATAATTATAGAGGTATTTCACAATCACAGGTTGACCGTTCAGAGTTCTCCATGTAAAGTTGCCGCGTGCATCAAAAGGAAATCCATTAGTCTGTCTCTGTCCATTCCATTTGTCCATGGCTTCTTGAGATGGTTTCAGTAAATATGATCCGCCAGAGTTTGAGAACATATTCACAAAAGGATTTTCTGGAGCAAAATTGCTGTTAAAAGGCAATACCCATAACCATTGCTGCATCCAAAGATTGTCTTGACCACGAGCAAACATGGAGCGCCATCCTTGCGTATTGTTATCAATCAATGAGCCCTGATCTGATTCTTTAAAACGAATATAACCCACACACAAATCTCTATTATCGGCAACTGAAGCAAACGCCTGTCTTGATTGTTGGTAGTATTGATCACCGCCAATTGTGTAAAGACCATTCGCATTGTCAACATCATAACCGTTCAAGACGGGTTCCATGATGCTTCTATAGTAAGTAGCCGCTTTGTTATAATTGCCTTTCCACAAATTCAAATCGCCCAGCAGGGCAAATTTGTCAATGAAGAACCTACGGGTATTTGAACCATCCACATTGGTTACCAAACCAGTATTAATAGTAGCACCCATTGGATAAGGTCTGGTATGTGGTAGCGTACTAGTAAAATTCACCAAGCTGTCTAACAATTGGTCAAAACTTACTACGGGATAGTTGGCCACATCTTTGGCAGAAGCCAGTGTTTCTAAAGGACTAGTAACATAACGTACTTGATCTCCCCAGTGAATCCCTAATTGTAAATAGATCCAAGAACGGAGTGCGCCAATATCAGAATAACGTTGGTCATATTCGGCCTGTTTAATCTTGTTGTCTGCCAACATGATTTTCAGGTTTTTCAACACGTCATTACAACTATTGATTACCGCATAAAACGGAGTTGGATCAGCATAAGGATTATTAGCCGTTACAGTATGCTGGTTAATCTCACGCATAAAAGCATCAGCATTATCCGTCACCTGCATCAAGTCTGCGCGCAATTCATTGAGCACCAAATATTGTTTGGCAAGTCCCATGAACTTTCCATAAACACCTATAATGGCTGCGTCTGCGTCAAAAATGTTTCGATACACTTGACCAGTAGTCAAAAAAGTTTCAGGCTGTTTGTCCAAAACCTTTTTGCAAGAGCTGATACCCATACCTAGGCCAACTAGGACCATTGCCCCAACAAAGAATTTCTTTTTTATACTAATTGATTTCATAATTGAAAATCCCTTTTAAATACTTGATTAAAGTCCAATCCTAATTCCGCCTACAATTGATTTTGAAATAGGTTCCAATCCCATATCAACACCCCTAGCAAATACTGACTCTGCACTATAGAACTCAGGATCATATCCTAGGTACTTTGTAAAAGTGAGTAAGTTATTACCGGTTGCATAGAGGCTAATATATTTGATCAAATTGGTTGGTTTCAATGGCAAATGGTAGTTCAGTGTTACCGCTTTCATACGGAAGAAAGAGCCGTCTTCCATCCACCTGTCAGAGAAAGCAGCATTACCCATGGGATCTCCCCAACTTGCTTTTGGCATATTGGTTACTTGACCCTGTGCTCTCCAACGATTGTTCACGCTCAATAATTGGTTTTCCATGCCAGACTGAGATTCTAATGATTTGCGAACACCATTGAATACTTGGTTACCAGAACTGAAAGTGAATAAGAAGTCAAGGGTGAATGCCTTCCAGCTAATTTTAGAAGTCACCGCTCCAGTATAATCTGGATTGGGGTTACCAATATTTTGTCTGTCGCGGTCATCAATAATCTTGTCTCCATTAGTGTCTATATAACGCACATCACCTGCTTGGTATGGAGCAAAACTACCATTGGGCAACATTTTGAATAAGTTGGCTGCAGTTGCTTCTGCGTCGGTTGCATATACACCATTAGATTTTAAACCATAGAATACAGCCGGACCAACACCACCTGTTGTTGATAGAAAACTAGCACCACCATAATTAGTAATAATATCCTGAGGCAATTGGGTAAGGGTGCCTTTGTATTTCATAAGCACAAGACCCAAGTCCCATTTGAATTGACGTTGGTTAACCAATCTTGCATTAACACTAAAGTCAAAGCCTGTGTTTTTCATAGCACCTGTATTAGAGATGGCATACAGGTATCCAGAAGCTGTTGGCAGGTTTTCATAAGACAACATTTTGTTAGTCTTATTGCTGAAATAGTCAAAAGAGAAAGTCAAACGCTCATTGAACAAAGAAAGGTCTGCGCCAATATTAAAGCGGGTACCAGTTTCCCATTGCAATTGAGGGTTAGCAACATTACCTCTAACCAAACCTTGTAAACCCAATAAACCTTGAGAAATATAAGATTGCTTAGAAGTATAATTGCCAATATCATCATTGCCTGTTTTGCCAAAGCTTGCGCGCAATTTCAACAGGTCTAGATTTTTAGCACCTGCCAGGAATTTTTCAGAAGACACCAACCATCCTGCAGAAACAGAAGGTAGTACGGCAAAACTATTGCCACCCAATTTAATTCCCTCTTGTGCGTCTTGACCAAATCTAGAAGATCCGTCAACCGCCATATTATAAGAAAGAAACCATTTGTTATTATAAGTATAGTTGGCGCTCAGGTAATAGTTTACCCAAGCAGACTTACCAATATCTCCACCCACTTTGCGCAGCGTATTCACACCCGTACCAACACTGATAAAATCATCTGTAGCAGAGTTATAACCAATTTGCAAATCCTGCTCATTGGTAGAATTCATATAACGCAAACCAGTTTTCAATTGTAGCTGGTGTAGGGAATTGAATTTTTTATTGTACTCTAAAAATGTTTCGTTGTAGAGATTGCTAATGCGTCTTACATTACCTGCCAAGCGACTATCGGCAATGGCATTGGGCAAACTATCATTGGCAACACCTTTTCTTGGTACAAATCTTTGTTCGCGTGATTTGTCAAATGTGATACCCAGAATGGTACCAAGTTTTAAGGTGTTTGTTAATTCATAATTGAAACCAATAGTACCGTAAAACCTATAGGCTTTACTACTATTAAACATGTTTTCAATCACTGCATTTGGGTTACTGATGCCAAAAAGATCTGTGTCTGCTCTGTTAGGAGAAACATTTCCAACATTATCAACTTCATTGGTATTTAAAAACGGTGCTTTTGTTTGAGCCAAATAAAGTGGATTTGTTTTTGGAGCAATTCCTTGATCCTTGATCAAGTGGTCATAATAGGTAAAAGAGAAATTAGTTGCAGCAGTTAAGCGCCTGCTAATATTCAAATCACCATTAAAACGCACATTGTATTTGGTCATCTTGGTATTATCGGTTACACCATTGTTGCTTCCATATCCAAGAGAAAGGGCATACTTGGCAATATTATCACCGCCGGTAACTTTTAAATAATAATTAGTAGAAGCACTATTAGACAGTACTTGATTCTGCCAGTTGGTTTCATTGTGGTAACGATAATAGTCAGGGTTGCTGGTATTATCATTCATAAAAGGTTGGGCCTGAATCTCAGCATTTGTCATACCTCTTGAACGCAATAAATCTGCAGCATAAACACGGTAGTCAGCAGATTCCATTACTGGTAAATTTTTAGGCGCTTGGTTTACACCAGCAAAAACACCAAAATCAATTTTAGTAGCTTGTTCTTTAGCGTGAATAGTAGTGATATTGATTACGCCATTAGCGCCCTTGGTTCCATAAGTAGAAGTACCATCTTTGATAATGGTTATATTTTCAATGTCTTTTGGATCAATCATTGCCAACGCATTGGTATAATGATTTCCAATGACAGAACTACCATAGTCGCCAATATCATAAATAGCTCCATCCACCACTACTAAAGGTTGGTTATTGGTATATATGGAATTCAAACCTCTGATATTCAAATAAGCACCTGCATTGGGTGTACCAGAACGCATGGTTCCATTTAAACCCGCAGCCCTACCTTGCAAGAAACCATCCGTGGTCTCGTTGGTTCTACCCCAGTTACCATTTGAATTAATACTATTAACCGCCAAACCTGTTTGTGTACCACGTTTATCGCCAGCAGGTAATTTTACTTGGTCATAGATAGAATTGAAACTCTCTTCAAAGAGCGAAACAGTCAAATCTGTTCTACCCCTAAGCGCTGTTTCCTTGGTTTGAAAACCTTCTCCACTAAATATAATGGTAGCTGATTTACCCGGTACTTTAATATTGAACTTACCCTTGTCATCAGTAAGCGCTGCAGAAAATCCCTCTACTGTAACACTAATGGCATTAAGGGGCTTGCCTGTAGCAGCCTCCTTAACTATACCACTAACTGTTTGGGCTTCTGCTGTCTTTTTTGTTTGAGCACTGTTTGCTTTTTGAGCCAACAACTGGTTATTGGTTAAACCAGCCGTAGCCAAAAGAAAGCAGGTTACTATTTTAATGGATACTCGCATGATGGTCTATTATGCTAAACGTTTATAGGATTGTTAGAAAGCAGGAACCAGTTTTATATAATCAACTGATACAGAAACACCACCCCCTGAACTAGAAGAGGAATTGGCTCCAATCAAGAATAAGTTCAAGTCTTTGTACCTAGGTACTGTAAAAGTGCCTAGTGAAACTTCATTATAGTTTTTATTGGCCACAGTGATATAAGGAAAATTTCCTTTTGTTGTTACACTATCAACACCCAATCGCTGGGACCATAATGGGGTGGTTTGCACATCGTTTACAGCAACCCAGAAAGCATTGTAACGCATGCTATTCATGTTTTTGGCCAAATAACGCACCCAGTAACTGGCAAAACTGTAGTTCTGTATCAGAATATCTTTAAAATTTTGCCCTGTATTTGGATTTAATCTGTTTCTAAATAGTAATTGAGCCGTTCTTTCTGCGGCAAAACCAGTTGGGTTTTCACCTTCAATTATAATGGGTGGAAATTTATTGGCCAAAGTAAAATTTACCTGACTCATAGTATGCACCCAACCATTACTGGTTTTAATAGAGCTAAGGATTTTTGTTTTGTCAATAGGCACTTTTACACCATATTGAGAAACCAAGGTATCGGGTAATTGTGCTGCACTATAGGATCCTTGAACCGCCAAGTCTTTAACCAACCAGCTACCTGCTAAATTATTGGTAGTATCTACTGATGTAGTTTTGAACCAAGGAGTCAGTTTGGTATTTTCTGCTGCAAAAGAAGCGTCATTTAAAATAATGAATGTGTATTCAGCGCTCTCATCAGATACATTCATCACATTATCCAAGAAACGGTTCCTAGTACTAAGACCCGTGCCTGGTTTGTAAACTGGTTGTCCAGTATTGGGGTCTACACCAGTTTGCGTAGCAGAAGCTGAATCAAAATAAGTATAGTTTAAAGAAAGGAAAAAGTTTTTGCTGCTAGTAAAGCCAGTGCTATTGAGTAACCACTGCCAGCAATTGTCTTTTACTGGAACAAATTTATCCATGAGATTATACAATCCATTGCTGCAATATTTATTAGACGTTACTATTGACGAAGAGTCTAATTGCAGATTATTCAGGTTAGCATATTTACCATTCAACATGGGAATACGCTGAGTTCCAGTAACCCCTGAAGTAATACTTCCGTTAGCAATATGATTACCTACAAAAGACTTTAATAAATTAGTGTCTGCCAATACATTTGCTGGAAGGGACGCAATGGCATTATTATTAGGAACCCAAACCGTGAAAGGTTTTGAACTAGCTAAAACTTTATCATAGCCTGTCTTAGTTAACAGCGTTACAAATTGAGCAGCTTCTGGGTCTGCCTTGATGGCGGTGATCAGGTTCAAGCCTAGATTGGGATCGGTGCTATCATTATGGTCTTTCCAACCCTTCTTGCAGGCAGCAATAGCCATAACAAGCAAAAGGGCAATGACAATTGATAATCTACTATTTTTCACAAGCAACATCTTTTATTTTAAAAATTTCTTTGATGAATTATGGTAAAATGGTACCATCCCTACCGAATAATGGACGTAATTGGTCATCGTCTACCGGAATAAACTGTACAAAATCTACGGTACTGGTATTGTTTGCTCCTGATCCCTGATCTCTTACACAAGTAAATCTGAGTGTGTGCCTGTCAGTTGTTGCTACATCAATAACACCGGCCATCATAGCAAAATTATTACTAGTAGTTACTATAGTATAACGCTTATAATTGGTTGCTTCTAAAGCAGGACCAGATAATGCTCCATTTAAGGCAGTAGTTAGGCTAATCAATTTAGGCGTAGGGTTTCCGTCAAAAGACAATTGTATAAACTGACCCACACTTGATCTTCTAAAACATACCCAAACCTTATACTTACCTTTTACAATCAATGGGGTTTTAAATTCAATCCAGTTATTGGCGGCTGCGTTACCAAAACGCATATTAAAGTCAAAATGGTCATCCCACCAATATTGATTACTAGTTGTTGCGGCTTCAGAAGTGTATTGAGGAGTGCTATTTACATTTTGCCAAGTCACGTCTTTTAACTGACCTAAGGCAAATGTTTGTGTTTTTCCTCTTTTTCGGTAGATAGAAGTTAGTTTAATAATTTCCGGCTGAGCCGCAATATCAAAGTCAACACGGAATGGGTTTCTTTTTTTAAGTAATAATTGTTCGTTCAAATTGTGTAGAACTCCATTTGTGGCTGGTAGATCACTATTGGTTCTATTTATTGGAATTCCTTTTTCAAATACATTATTGAAAGTGGCTTGATTTAATAACACGCTTTGACCATCTAACAGTTGGGTAACCACTTGTTGTGGTGCATAAGTGTTGTGTGAAGTAAAAGAAACAATATCAGCAATGTATTTGATATCGAACAACATGTGATAAGCAATATAGAGATTCAAACTATCTGCTGGATTCTTTGGATTACCTGTATTACTAAATTTAGATTTGAAAGCTGCATAAGTTGCAAAACCTGCCACTTTTAATACAGAATCAGATTCTAATAAATAGGTTCTCCATCTGCGGGTAGTATCCGTAGTAATAATGGTATTCAAACTATCAAACCAACCTGTTTCTTTTAAAGCTTGGGTGATAATACTGTATTTGGCATTTCCTTCAATTTGCTTGGCTAGTGTTAGGGTAGCTGGTTTTAATACATGGTCTACTGCGTGTACATATCCGTTACCGGTAAGCATGTTTAATTGTAAGGCAATTGCTTGTCTATTTACAATGGTAGAACCAGACTCTGGAACAACACCTGTTGTTAGAAATTGACCTTGCATGGTGGGTGCATACAATTTACCATCTGTAAAAGAAGTTGAACGGATGGTATCATTGATAATATGTAAACGCAGTAAATCTTTTAGTTCTGTTGCATCTAATTCATCCACCGAATTCTTACCAACTTCTTTTAGGTATAATTTAAAAGCTTCGTTAGTAGGAGCAAACAAGGTATAAGTACCATATGCATTCAGGTATGGACTAATATTGGTTTTATCCAAAGCCTTTACTAGTTCTGAATACTGTTCTGGATTTTTACGCAGGTAGTCAACTATGTTCACATCAGTAGTAGTCAACAGGTCAAACTGTTGCTTTTTGCAAGCAAACAGACCCAGAACCAGCAAACCGGCGCAGAAAGACCATTTTAATTGTTGTAATAATTTCATGTGTGTTTCTTTGACTATTATTTATAAAAAGGGTTTTGAACTAAGTTTGGATCAAGCAATATTTCATTGAAATAAATAGGAAAATAATGCGCGTCTGGATTTTGGTATTTATTAATGGCGCTTTGTTGTCTAGCACCAGGAACTGATCTAGCAACCATGTTTAACAAAATGTCTTTGCGCTGATAATTATTGCGCTTGGCGTTGCGCAATATATCGTACCATCGCTTACCCTCAAATGACAATTCTCTTGCACGCTCAGCCAAGATATAATCGGTCATGTCATTTTTGTTAGTAGGATCCGGGTTTGTATTGGTAGCATCTAGTGCTGCAGCTCTGGTTCTTACGGTGTTAATCAATTGAATGGCTTCGGTTCCTCTTCCACCAATTTGGTTCAGCGCTTCAGCTTTCATTAATAAAATATCTGCGTATCTATACACCATCCAATGGGCCCATGAAGCATCTGCAGAACGGATACTACCAGGATTCACACCTAGGTATTTCCAAAGGGCATTATCACTAGTTCTCACAGAACCCCATTCTCCTCTTATATCTTTTTTGGTATCATCCACAAAGTCAATGGTATAAACCTGCTCCATCACATAAGGATTGGCAAAAAACCTAGCCCTACTGGTAGTAAACATGCCATAAAAACTATTCAGCTTTTGTTGATCAAACTGAAATTCAAAAATGGATTCAGAAGAATTGCCTTTGTAATAAAGGGTGTTAAACCAACCATCATCACCTCTTACCAAACCAAACTGACCAGAGTTGATAATGAAATCGCAAGCGTCAGCAGCTTCTTGGTATTGGTCTTGCCAGAGATACACATCGGCCAACATGGCCTTTACGGTATATTTTGTAATCCTTCCTTTATCCATTGCAGCGTTACCATAAGTGAAAACGGCGTTGCTGTCTGCATATTTTAAATCGGCCAACACCTGTGCCATCACTTTCTCACCAGTAGACTTTGGTAAGAGTTCTAAGTCCACATCACTTGAAGTAGATTTTATTTTAAGTGGTACGTCACGGAAACTTCTAGCCAAATAGAAATACATGAGACCCCTCAAAGCCCTTGCTTCTGCTAAATAGGCCTTTAATTGTGTTTGGGTAAGGGTATTATCATTTTCAATAACACCGGGTGCAAAATCAATTACGGTATTACAGTAGTTGATGGTTTTGTAAACAGCTGACCATTGGGTGATACTATTGGTAGGCAGCGTATTTACATACATCACGTCTAACTCATCATTGGTCACTCCAATACCATTGGTAATCATATCTGCCCTTAGTTCACCCCATAAGAAAAGGTATTCACTTAGCGGTTTGTCACGATTATTTGGATCACCCAATAGAGATGCATAGACCCCTGTAACAGCAGACTGAATTTGTTCCTTTGTTTTCCAAAACTCCTGACGGGTTATCCCATCCTGTGGTTGCAATGTGAGCCATTTTTTGCATGAGGTGGAGAGCATGGAAAACACCATTAGTGCAACAACACCCAATATTAATTTTCTCTTGGTCATTTCTAGCGTTTTCAGATAGTTTAAAATGAAGTGGTTAAACCAATGGTCAACATCATTACAGGAGGCGTTGTGCTATTATCCGTAACAATGGTGAATGGACCGGTAATTCCTCTTGGTGCTACTTCCGGATCTTGACCCGTATAGTTAGTAAATGTGATTAGGTTTTCAGCCGTGAAGTAAGCGCTCAAGCTTTTCATGCCAATTCTTTTCAACAGTTTTTGGTCAAATGTGTAACGAGCAGTGATACTGCGGAAACGCAAGAAAGAAGCGTCTTGCACATATCGGTCACTACCCAACCAGTTAAAACCAGTGTTCCACAAAGCCCTAGGAATATCTGTTTGATCACCTGGATTTCTCCATCTTCTTAAAACAGCCGTGCTCTGATTGTTGAAACCATACATATTAGTAGTAGTCATTTGTGTACCATTCACTACATCGTAACCGTAACGGAAGTTGAAGAAGGCAGAAATTTTCAGGTTCTTCTTATAAGTAATACTTGGACCAAAACCACCAGATAATTTAGGGTTACTATTACCTAAATAAACAACGTCTTTGTAGTCAATACTACCGTCTTTGTTAATGTCTTCATACTTGGCATCACCAGGTTGGAAAATATAATCTGTTTGAGGATAGTTGAATCGCATATAGACTGCTTGACCATTTGGTCCAACAATAGGTGCGCCTTTTGCATCTGTAGCAACGGTACTGGCTTTATCAGGATAAACACCTTGAAAACGGTATCCATAAATAGAACCAAAAGGGTTATTGATTTGCAAGAAAGCTTGGTATTGACCATTAGCCGTTAAAGCGGTCCGATTTTGCTTTGGATAATAGGGACTCATTTCACGAATAATATTTTGGTTCTGTGAAATGTTGAAGTTGAAATCAACCACCCAATCTTTGGTTTTAACCGGTGTAGTCATAATGTTTAACTCCCAACCTTGGTTGTCCAAAACACCCACGTTCATATCCACCGCACTGTATCCCATAAATGTTGGAATTTGCAAACCATAGAATAACAAATCCTTTGTGCGGTTGCGATAGACTTCTAAGTCAATATTGACCCTATTTTTAAAACCTATAAAGTTCATACCAAAGTTCAAGCCGTGGATGACTTCCCATTTCAGGTTACTCAATTCCATAGAAGATGGATATACACCACCTTGTCCTTGATAAGACCAACCATTGCTGGCGTAGTTATTGTAAAAACTATAATCGTTTCTAGGGGAGTTACCAGACTGACCATAACTAGCGCGCAAACTCAAGTCATTCACAAACTTTACATCCTTCATAAAGTTTTCTGCGCTCACCCTCCATTTGGTAGAAATAGAAGGAAAGTATCCATAGCGTTGAGCAGGACCAAATCTTGAACTTGCGTCCATTCTAATACCTCCATTCACAATATATTTACCCTTGTAATCATACTGCGCATTCCACAATAAACCAATGGTTCTGGTTTGAGCAAAACCTGCTGCAATACTCAAGTCTTGGTTCTGTGTTCTTGCAGGAGAGGCTGGATCTTGTAACAATGAAGAGGCAGAGTTAGAAGTAAGGGTCTGGTTAGAAATGGTTTTGTTGTCATAGGTTTGAAAAGACAACAAAGAAGTTAAACTATGGTCACCTTTTAATTGAGGAGTGAATACCAAATTGGTTTTTGACTGAACGTTGAAACCATCAAAGTCACCATTATAGGCCCTATTCACCACGGTTTCTGTAACGGGTCTACCGGTTGCAATCTGTGGTAAGAAAGTATTGTTCTTGGTACTATTGATATCAAACTGAATATCACCATTCAATACTAAGGTTCTAGGAATAATTTCGTAAGAAAGGTTAAAGTGTGGGGTAATCCTGTTTCCATAAACCCTATTCTTGGCGGAATTAGCCATGGCAACTGGGTTATAGGTACCGGGATATTGACCCTGAATATTTTGAGAAGGTGAAAAATAGTTAGGAGTAAGAACGCCCTGTTCATTGTATTCGTAAATACTCATGTTGGGCATTTTGTTCAAAGCCACGTTTCTGATTTCGTTGGCCTGAGAACCCGGACTATATCCTTTGGGATTGTCTGTAAAAGTATAAGCAATATCTGTACGGAATTTGATTCTTTCAGAAACAATATAGTCTAAGTTAATACGGGTGTTGATCCTAGTCAAGCTGGTTCCAATGGTGGTACCTGTTTGATTAAAATATCCCAAAGAGGCAAAATACCTAGCTTTTTGACCACCACCAGTTAATGATAAGTTATGGTCTTGAGCGTATCCAATTTGAGTAATAGCGCCAATCCAATCGGTGTTTTGACCGTAGTTATTATAGTTGTAAGGGTCGTTGGGATCGTAGGCAAACTCTTTAACTGTTTGGGTATTCAAAGGAGTACCGGTTCTGTTCATTACTTCTTCCGGAATCAAGTTGGAATATTGATCACCATTCAACATAGGAATGGTCTTGGGTTGTTGAGAACGGATTCCTTTAAATGAATAGTTCAAAGTAGGTTTACCAATGATTCCGCGTTTGGTACTGATTAACAATACCCCGTTAGCGGCTCTTGAACCCCACATAGCAGTTGCGGCAGCATCTTTTAAAACCACAATCTCTTTAATATCCGCTGGTGCAATATTTAATAACTGCGCATAACCTTGATCATCTGCCGTACCAAAGTTAAAATCAGAAGGAATGGCGGTTTCATAAGGCATACCATCTACTACAATCAATGGATTTGTTCCAGCATTAATAGATGAAGTACCGCGGATACGGATACTCATACCAGCTCCGGGATCTCCAGAAGTAGAAGTAATATCCACACCAGATAAACGCCCTTGTAAAGCTTGGTCAATAGAAGCAGCTCCCAATTCTTCTAACTCTTTTGCCTGAATTTTTGCAGTGGCAATGGTCAGGTTTTTATCAGAGATACTCAGGTTACCATTATCGGTTCTTCTTCCACCAACAACAATTACATCATTCAAAGAGTTGGCAGAATTGGCTTCAATAGCCATGTTCAAAGTAGTTCTACCTTTTGCAATTTCTACTTCTTCTGTTTTATAACCAATATAAGAAATAGAAACCTTGTGGTTGGGATTAGAAATTTTAAGGGCGTAGTTACCATCTATATCGGTAGTAACACCCCTAACAATTCTTCCGTCTTTGTCCACTTCTGCAACAGATACGTGGGCAATGGGAGACTTGTCTTTTTTATCCGTGATCTTTCCCCTCAAAACTATTTGGGCAGCGGGTGCATCCTGTGCAAATACCGGTTGAAAGCAGGCTGCTAGCAAGGGTAGAAACAAGTAACAAACTAATTTTTTCATATGACTTTGTGTAAATGGGAATTAGGTTTTGGGTAACTATTGCTTAATCTAGTTAGGATTGTATTTGATGTATCCATCAATCAAATGAATCACACAACGGTCGGCTAGATTATTACTATTGGCAATGACCAGATTGGATGTTCTATTAAAATTATCCTTGATCTGCATAGTATTTAAAGCACTAGTAATACTTACTTGACCCGCGTCACCTGCAGGATTTTTATACAGGGTTTCAAAAGTCCCTTGTTTTTTACCATCAGGAACAACGGTAGCTTTATTCAGAATATGATTATAGATAAAAGAATTTACAAGGTCTCTGTCAGTTTGTAAAGTAGGAGCAAAATTAGGAACCCCTGTTGTTTTGTTTCCTGGAAGCATTCCGTCTTTTACGGCTTGAACTATGGCTGCATTATTGGGAACAAAAGAAGTGTAGAACACACCTGGTTGAACCGTTAAAATAGCACCTGATGCAGCAGTAAAAATGGTGGCGTTTCTCAGATAAGAAACAAAATTAAAAAACTGAGAATTTGCTGCGGATGTACCTGCTAGGGCAACCAATTTTAATCCAAAATTTCTTGTGCTAAAAGTGAGCAAGTTGTCTGCATAATAAACCCTTCCATTAAAAGAGGTTTTGGTAGAACTAGTGTTAACGGTATATAAACTATCTTCTGAACCAGCGGAAGAAAATTTACCATTATTCCATTTAATATAATCCCCACTGGCTGTTTCAATAATTCCAGTACCTGTAATATTATCTAATTCACCTGTTGTAATTGGTATAATATGTGTTCCTAAAATTCTTTGAAGGTCACTATTGGGTACACTTCCAGATGTTACCGTAGTTGTTCCTGGTTTAGTATAAGTCCAAGCATTTAAAACAGTACTAAAATCATAACCTCTTTTTTTCATTACCGCATCACTCATCATCACCATCACGTATTTGATACTAGGAATGGTAACAGTAAAACGGTAACTCTGATCAAGTGCCCTTGTCATTAACAAATTAGCTGGATCCAAATATGCCCTTCCGTAAACAGTTCTAAACACATTGGCTTCTTGCACTTTATTAGAACCATAAAAGAAACCATTACTCAACACTTTCTTTTCTACAATATCAGATGTTGCGTTAATTGTTGGTGCTTGTCCCTGTGCATTATTGGTAAGCGCAAATTTGCTAGGCCATACAGCGGTCTGCCACATATGCGCATTCACAAAGTCTTGAATAATCTGGGTAGGTAGTGCGTCTAATGAGCTATATCTTTCTAACAATACATTTTGAATATAATTCAGCGTTGCAGTATTGTTGGGCGCAATTAAGGTAAATGAATTTGACTGACCATCATTATCCTGTGCCTTTAAAAAGTTTTCATTGTTAGGAGAAAAAGCTGTTGTAGGAGCAAACTGTTTAATGTAAACCGGATCATTTTTTCCAGTCAATAATTTATACCTATTAGTAGCGTCTGCATTACTAACAAAAGATACAATGTATTTATCCAACAATTTTTTGAACTCACTATATTGAGTAGTAGTTTTTAAGTGCTGATCAATGTTTTTAGTTGGTAAGATTACTTTGTCAATCTCGTGTATGTAACCGTTTTCTGCAACATAGTCAGATTTCAACACTGCTGCATCCATCACATTGAAACCAGAGAAACTGCTATTAGGATAGAAGTAAGTATAGTCCGATGTTGGAAGACCTTTGGCGGTAAAATAAACATCAGTAAAATAACTGATGTACTTATTATTATTGTCTCCGTTTACAAAATTATTGTTCCTATTAGAGCCAAGTGCTTTTACTACTGTACCTGTTTTAGTGGTATCATCATAAAAGCTATTGTAGTTAGCGGTTCTTCTACGGAAACTATTGTTGGGAATCCAACCTGTATTGGCTTGGTAGTCATTTAACCTAGCTTTTGTAAACGCATTATAGGCCAAAGCATAAGTGACAATACCTTGTGCGGTAGCAGAATCAATTTTGTCAATTCCTGAAATACCCTGCTCTGCAAAAAACTTTTGAAAAGCCGCGTCATTAGGCGCAAACAAGGTCCAATAACCCGCAGCACCAAGGATATTGCGGTAACCCGCCTTATCTATACAGGCAAGCAGGGTATTGAAATTTCCTTTTTGTTGCAAAACTTGGTAAATGGGTTGGGCCAGGGTATCTGGTCTACCATAAAATTCATCAAATGCCTTTTTCTTACATCCTGTAGATACAATAGACATAAGGGTCACGATGACAAGAACGGAACTTAGAACTCTTCTCATAACAGTAGCAGTCGTTTGTGTTTATCTTACCAGTGTCTTGGGTAAAACACCGTCCAATTTTTTTAAATGACAACTTAGTGTGTTCCGGCCGTATGGGGAATTGCATAAAAGCTCAAGGGGGAGATATGGACTTTATGGCAATCGACAAGCAGCTAGTACAACCTTTTAAGTTGTATTTAAGCTCAAATTAACAATTGTCAGTTTTACATCTATCCTGTTGCATCCTGTTATCAACTTAATATTTTATTTTAAGATGGGTCCCTAAAAGAAAGGGCCACCAGTATTTAGCTGGCGGCCGCTTTTGTTTAAACCTCGGGGGAATTTGGTTAAGGGTGAACCTTATTGTTGCAATTGTTGCACAATGGCTTTTACATTTTTTTCTATCTCTTTGTCTGTTAATCTTCTAGAATCTGTGTCCATGGTAGTCCAACCCTGCCAAATGGTTTTATCAGACTGGGCATCCAAGAGGGTAACAGTTAAAGTATGCTCCTGAACGGTTTGAACATTGTTTTGATAACCCATTAATGTAGATGGGTAATAAACAGGAATCCATCTTCTACTAAAAGGACTATACAAATACCTGTATTGGGGGTCAGAATAGACGGGGGTGCGCAGGTTGCGCTTCTCTTTTTCCACGTCAATTTCATAGACCAATAATACATCTGGGTTTTTCTGGTTCATTTTCCAACCACTTGCTTTCAGGTTTTTATCAATACTTTCCTTGATTTTCCTATCTACCAAGTCATTGGTTTTGGCCAAAGGTTTAGCGCTATCCTTAGAACTGGGATCTACCCAAGCATAGGTTCTCATTTGTTTAAAGTCTACCGAATCATCTTTTTGTACCCTTGCAGTGGTACCACAACTGATTAAGAAGATCAAGACACCGACCAAGGTCAGAAATCCAAACTGCTTTTTCATAACATAACTGTTTAGGTTAGTAATCTTATTTACTATACCTATCCAATCAGCGTGCCAATAAGTCTTAAATGAAACCTAAAGAAAACCTAAAATCTGTTAAATCATTGATTATCATGGTCTTACAATGTTGTAAATATCAACCTGTGGCCAGAGGTACTGACCGTTGAGCTTTTGACCAGAGATTTTAAAGACCAGGTTTAAGCCCTTCACCACTTTACCAAAAGCGGCATAACCCTGTCTGTCTTCGCAGTTTTCTCCGCCAAAATCCAAACCGGGTTGGTTACCAATGACTATAAAGAATTCGGTACCGGCGGTGCCAGGAGCGGCCCGGGCCAGAGAAATGACCCCTTCTGTATGTAAAATGCCCGTTTCCTTGGTGCTTTCATGAGGAATGCCCTTAATAGCAACCGCTTTTTTATAATTGGTTTTCCAAATGCCCCCCTGAATCAGCTCTGTTTTGGGAGCATTGCTGGGTTGGTTCTCCATATTGAGGGCCCTATAAAAACCGCTATTAAAATAGAAGCCAGAATCTACATAAGACAGAAATGCCTCCACTGTTTTGGGTGCTTTTTTGGGATAGAGTTCCAATTCAATCTCGCCATACTTGGTTTGAATAAGCACGTGCGGGTTTTCATACACGGGTTTGGGCTTACAACCTAGGAACAAGATGAAAAGGATGACTATAGAATAAGACTTGCTCATGGAATTATTTCAAACAGGAAAAATTGGGTGGTTTCAAAAAGTTGAAAGTTATTATCGGCCACCATGACCAAGGTTTTATGCCCATTGGGTAGGGTGGGACCAAAACACATGCCCTCCACATTGTCAACATATAGACCAAGGGAATCCATGTTCAACAATAATTTTTTGGTCAAGGGTTTTGCCGGTGGCGATGTGATCAGTGAGGCATTCTTACTAATATCTTCTGCGCCGTTTAGATCCACTTCAAAAATCTTGATGGTGCA
Source organism: Bacteroidetes bacterium 24-39-8 (assembly GCA_002256765.1). GTDB lineage: Bacteria > Bacteroidota > Bacteroidia > Chitinophagales > Chitinophagaceae > Sediminibacterium. The sequence goes on along the minus strand of NCHJ01000002.1, from coordinate 24,707 downwards.
AGGAAGTCTTCCGGTAGAAAATGAACGCTCCATTACTAGGAGTTTGTTCTTGCCAATGGCAAAGATATCGGGCACCCCATTCACTTTAAATGCGGTAGCAGGTGTAGCCGGATATGCCACAGGATCCAATAAATACGCGTATTGTGCCCTATTCTTATTAGACTTTAGGTCATATTCATAGATTCTAATCCAAGCTTTATTGGGGGTCAAATTGGCCCTTGGCCCATCTTCATACAAGGGCTCTTCCACATTAACATAAAGGGTCTTGAAGTCCTTGTCAAAACTCATACCCTCCAACACCCCGTTCTGTCTGGGACCTTTTTCTGTGGCGCGCATCCGCAGGTTTTCGGGCAGGGGTAGGGTATCAATATATTGCCCATTCAAACCCATGCGGGTAATAGCGGGATTAGCCAAGACGGTTTCTTTGTCCCTGACAATTCGCTCTCCCTCACTGGTCCAAACCAATTGGTTTTTAGACGCGTCAAATCTAATGGCCTCGGGATCCGGTGTTTTGGCGGGGTCTTCTTTGGAAGAGGGATAGGATTTACCATTTGCCTGTAACAAAGACTGCACACTTAGCCATTGAACCGAGTCAATGCCGCTCTTACCCAAGACCAATTTCACAGTATAAAAACGGGCAGGGTTGATCGCGGACCTATCGTCGCATATGAGAAAATATCGGTCATTTTTGGCGTCATAATCAATGCCCGATAGCCCACCAATGGTAGTGCCCATAAAGGGTTTATTGTGCGCCACATCATAATGACCCAAGAGTTTCAGCTGCCCAATCCCTTGATCAGAAACAGCCATTTTTCTGCTGGCGCAGGAAGCCAACAAAACCAAGACTAATAAACCCCAACCTATTTTTTTCATACCAGCTTATTGGGGAATGGACAATAAATGAGCCGCTAATTGTTTCATTTGAGCTGCGGCAATTTGAATCTGCTCCTGGGCTTCTTTCCAATCTTTTTGTTCAATAGCCTCTCTAATACCAGGCATGGTTTTCACGCCATAGCCAGTATAAAATCCAGGGGCATAGATGGTATGTTTGAACCAAGGCCTTCTGGGTAAACCAGTACCTGACAAGAGTTGTTGCTCGGCTCTATATAAGCTAGCATTGGCTTTCTCACTTAAAGTTCCTGTTTTAGCCACCCATTGATTCAGGGTTTTAGAAGCGTTTTCTAATTCTGCTAGTGCGTTTTGAACAGGAGAAAAATCTATAAAGGGAACAGCAGATTTAAGCTTTGGCAATTGCTGTTTTTCTGTAGGATCAGCGGCCAAAACATAGGCTTTGCTATTGATAACATCGTTTTCAATCTGGGTATTTTCACGCATTTGATCCGTTGTGTTACTCAATTCCTTTACATAACCCGCAATGGTTTTTTGCAGAATAGCAAAATTAAAGGGTAGTTGTTCCGCATCGGCCATGCGCAAAACGGCCCTACCATTTACCTTACCCAAAGCCACCCCATAATTAAAACCGGGGTCTTTGAAACGGCTATAATGGTCATAGCTATCATAAATGCTATGGTATTCACCACCGGGGTCTTCTCCACCAAAACCAATATTCAAAGCGGGGATACCCAAGTGTTGGATAAAGGATGAATAGTCAGAACCAGAACCCATGGCGCCTAAGTGCAGGTCTTTTTCCAGCATGGCAGTTTGTTTGGCTTTGGGGCTTGCAGCAACAGCTATATCAGCAGCTCTTCTTCTTTCAAAAACGCTAACGCCGGTTTGTGGGTCTATTACGTCTTTGGCTGCTTCAAATACCAAGGACTCCAAAGCGTGGGATCCTTCCGCGCCTAAAAATCCGCGGCCATTACTATCAGAATTAATATACAAGACTACTTTTTGTTGTAGTTCAGCAGCATGGTCTTCTACCCATTCGGTAGAACCCATCAAGCCCTGCTCTTCACCATCCCAAGCACAATACACCAAAGTGCGTTTGGGTTTCCAACCGGTTTTTAATAACTCACCAATGGCACGGGCTTCTTCTAGTTCAGCCGCCATCCCGCTCACGGGATCATTGGCACCATTCACCCAAGCATCGTGGTGGTTACCGCGCAAGACCCATTGGTCAGGATAAACAGAACCCTTGATTTTGGCAATTACATTATAGGCAGGAACCGTGTTCCAGTTAAAATCAACTTTCAAATGAACCTTGGTTTTACCGGGTCCAACATGATAGGTAAAGGGCAGACCACCTCTCCAATCTGCCGGGGCTACCGGACCACCAAGGGCTTCTAAAAGGGGTTTGGCATCGTGATAACTTATGGGTAAAACAGGAATTTTTAGCAAATTAGGCGCAGCCAAACGGTCCAACCTTTTGGCATTAGCCGTAGAACCAATATTGGGGGTCAGTGGGTCACCAGGATAAATGACCATATCCATGATAGAACCACGTTGAACACCATATTCATTTTTAAAAGCGCCTTTTGGATAAACATCGCCCGCGCCATAACCATCATCCTGTGGATCTGAATAAATAATACAACCCAGAGCGCCATGTTCTTGGGCAATCTTTGGTTTGATGCCCCTCCAAGAGCGTCCGTATTTGGCAATCACAATCTTGCCCTTTACGTCAATGCCCAATTTTTCCAGGGTTTCATAATCGGCGGGAACACCATAGTTTACAAAAACCAATTCAGCGGTAACATCGCCATCGGCACTCCAGCAATTATAAGTAGGTAATTGACCTTCTTGGTTAGAGGTACCGTCTTCATTAAGAGCGGGCTCTTTTAAAAGTGCTTGATAAACACCGGGAGCCGTCATTTCCAAGACCCTGGTTTTGGGAGTAGGAAATAAAACCTGATAGGTTTCAATCTGAGCATCCCAACCATATTGTTTGAACTGAGCCATGATGTTTTCGGCCACAGCCTTACTACCGGGTGATCCCAAGTGATGGGGAATGGCAGACATGTTTTTGATATTCTTGCCAATACGCTCGGCGCTTAATCCGGCATCAAACTGTTGTTCAATTTGTTTTTGTTTGGCGGCCGCTGCTGCGCTAAAGCCGGTAATGTTTTGTTGCGCAAAAGCAGAAATACTGAGCAATCCACTGCTCAAGATCAGGCTAAGGGTTTTGGTTGGGGTCATGTTCATCTGGTTCTGTTGAAAGATTATTTAAATAAGGCCGGGTGTTCTTTGTTCCATTGAGTGGCGTCTTGGAAGGCTTTGGCAACACTCAAAATGCTGGCTTCTCCATATAATTTACCCACTAAGGTAATACTAGTTGGCAATTGATTGCGACCGAATCCTGTAGGAAAACAAATAACAGGATGACCAGTCAGATTGGTGATAGCAGATTGGTTACCGCCAAAATTTGGGCAAATTACCGCGTCTACCCCTTCCATTAATTTGTTTACCGCCTGCATGAGCAAATAGCGTTGTCTATTGGCATTAATATATTCCACTGCGGGCATGAGTCGCGCAATTCTAAAACTATTGGGCCAGTCAAATTTTGTTTGGCGGGTCATCTGGTCATCAATGCCGTTACGGGTAAACTCGTCAAAAGCGGCAGCGCATTCAGCGCTAATTACCACGTCCATGATATTGTAATTGTACAACCCGCTATCTGGGAAATTTACAGGAATTAATTCCACGCCTAGTTTTCTATAAGTATCCAAGACCTTCCATTCGTTCCTAGAAGTATCGGTGATTTTGTCAAAATAGTTTTTGGCATAGGCAATCTTTTTGCCTTTTAAACCAGCATTGGGTTGGTAATTAAAGGGCATGTTCACTGCCGACTGGTCTTTGCCATCTGTACCATGAATGGCCGCAAATACCATGGCGGCGTCTTCTGCGCTGCGGCAAATAGGTCCAATTTTGTCCAAACTCCAGCTAAGGGTCATGGCGCCAGAGCGGCTAATGCTGCCAAATGTGGGTCTAAGTCCCGTGGCGCCACAAGTGGCAGAAGGAGACGTAATAGACCCCCAGGTTTCTGTGCCAATAGCAAAGGGAATTAAACCCGCGGCGGTGGCCGATGCAGAACCCGCGGAAGAACCTGAGGATCCGTTTTTCAAATTCCAAGGATTCTTGGTGCGTCCACCAAACCAATAATCGCCCATGGCCAAAGCGCCCATGGTAAATTTGGCCACCAATACCGCGCCGGCTTCTTTGAGTTTGGTATAGACAAAAGCGTCTTCTTCAATCACTTGATCCTTATAAGGAGCAGCACCCCAGGTAGTTTTGGTACCTTTTACGGCAAAGAGGTCTTTGAGACCATAAGGAATTCCGTGCAGCGTACCGCGATATTTTCCTTTGGCAATTTCTGCGTCTGCGGCCCTAGCCTGTTGCATGGCTAATTCTTCCGTTAGGCTCACCACGCATTGCAGGGTGTCGCTGTATTTTTTTAAACGATCTATAAAAAATTGTGTCAGTTCAAAGGAGCTGATTTTTTTGTTTTTAAGCAGACTTGCCAATTGCTCTACAGAATAAAAAGCCAGTTCCTGTTTATTGGCGGGAAGGGAAACCGTTGCGGAAAGATTCCAAACAATCGGATTTTGTTTGCTGGCAAATTTCATTCCCGGTAAAACAGGATTTTGCCAAAGACTCATGGGCACTGAATTGTCTAAGTGCTGTTTGTGCATGAGCCTATAGTTTTCAAAATTCTCCAACACCCCACCGTACATGGTGTCCAGTTCTTTTTGGGTATAAGAGAGATCAATCACTTTTGCGGCTGATCTAAGGTCAGCAATACGGATACTGTCTTGGGCCTTGGTTGTTTGAAAACCCAAAAGCGCCAAGCATAAAAAAAGTCTTTGCATGGTTTCTAAGATACTATTTTATGGTCGTGCATCCATAACAGGAATAATTTATAGCCAATGGATAAGACAATAGCGCCAGTAAACAACCCAATAAAACCCTGTAATAGAAAGCCCCCAATCACACCCAAAAAGATGACTAACATAGGAACCCTAGCACCCTTACCCAATAAAATGGGTTTGAGAATATTGTCAGAAAACATCACCAACACAAAATAGACGGTCCAAGCGGTGGCAAAAAAATGGTTCTCCTGGGTATAGAGATAACCAATCACACCAATGATTATCAATCCCGGGCCCACTTGAATAATTGAAAGCACCAATGCACAAACCGCCCAGATGCCTGCATGTGGAATGCCCGCCATAAAAAAACCAAAACCAGCTAATAGGGTTTGAATCACAGCCACACCTAAAACCCCTTTTACAACAGAGCGAATAGTAGAAGTGGTGAGTTGTAAATATTCGGTACCCTGGTTACCCACCATGCGGTTGAAAATGGTTCCCATAGCAGCTTCTGTTCCATTGGTAGCTAGCAAAACACCGGCAATGATAATAGAAAAAATTACTTGTAAAAAACTCATGCCTGTTCCAACAATGGCCATGAGAATGGTTTTAGCTATACCCAACACTTGGGTCTGATATTTTTGGAAAATAGTGATCATTTGGTTAGATAGGTTGTGCAGAAAATCATATAGCTGCGTTCCAATCAAAGGCCAGTTCTTGATATTTTCATTGGGGTGATCCAAACTAATATTCCCAGATTCAATTTTTTGTTTGAGGTCTACAATGGTATCTGTGATTGAAGCCAAAAACAAGCCGGCAGGAATAAAAATGAAAGCCAAAATGGCAATGGTTAATAATACGGAGGCCAGTGTTTTTCTACCTCCCATTTTCCTTTCTAAAAATTGATGAATGGGATAAACAGCCACCGCAATAATGGCCGCCCACAATACAGGCATAATAAAAGGAGACAATAATTGAAAACAATAGAAGACCAACAGAAAAAGGGCCGCAAGGCGGATAATAAGTTCAATCAGGTGTTTGCTATTGTTTTGAATTGGATTATCCATGTGTTGGTTGTATGATTTATAAAGAAACCTAGTAATTGATCAATTTTACCCAAACATATTCGTCCTGCACTTGTCCATTTTTAATGGCGGCTTTTCTTTTAATGGATTCTAAATGAAACCCATTTTTTCTCAAGACCTCCATACTGGCTTTGTTATGCGCAAATACACCAGCGTAAATTCTTAAAGGTTCAAACGCTTGTTCCACATAAGCTACAAACAATGCAACGGCTTTTGTAGCAATGCCTTTTCCCCAATGCGGTTCGGCCACAAAATAACCAATCTCTATGGTTTTTCTATATACATCTTCCTGCAAAACGGCACCAATATTACCCACCACAATTCCCTCTACCAGAATGGCAAAATTTTGTACGGGTTTTTGTTGGCTAATATGACCAATCCATTCTAGGGCATCCATTACCGTATAGGGATTGGGAAGCCTATCTCTTACATTGTTCCAAATATTCCTATTATTGGCAATTACGGCAAGCGCTTGGGCGTCTTGTTTGCGCCATGGTCTAAGTTCCATTTGCTTAGTCTTGATCCTCCTTTACGTCTCTATTAAGGTATCCCGTATAATCAGGCTGGGCAGCCAAATATTCTTCGTGCATAAATGGAGAAGTCATGATAAAATCAGCTGTTGCTCTGTCACAGGCCATGGGAATATTCCAAGCCACACAAAGTCTCAATAGTGCTTTAACATCGCTATCATGAGGTTGAGCTTCCATGGGATCCCAGAAAAACAACATCACGTCTATTTCTCCTTGGGCAATCATGGCACCAATTTGCTGGTCACCACCTAGTGGTCCACTCAATAATTTTTTTACGGGTCTGTCAAGTGCTTCTTCTACTAATTTTCCAGTGGTGCCCGTAGCAAACAACTCGTGTTTGGCCAACTCTACTTTATTAAATATGGCCCATTCAATGAGGTCTGCTTTTTTGTGGTCGTGTGCAACCAGAGCAATTCTTTTACGCTTGCCCAGTTTTTTTAAATTTGCCATAACTTCTTTTATAGTTCCAAGATTAAAGTTAACTAACCCAATTCTGCCCGTTCATTAATTTTCTTCATAACTGCAGCATAGGCTAAAAGCGGAAGCAATAGGGGCCAGCAAAGGGCCAGGATCCAATGGTGCGTAATCATCCAAATAACCCAGGCCACCCAAATTAGAAAAATACCATATCCAAAAAACAAAACACCAAAAAGTACGGAATCGTAGAATACGGTATTCTTGGTTTTTTTTGCAACAAAGGCTGTAATCAGTCTATAAATGGGCAGATGAATCAGGGTACCCAAACTTGCTGCCGATTGTAACCAAGCTGGAAATTGCAAAGCTATTTTTGGGGAGATAATTAGGGGTTCAATAGCTTTGAAAAGTTCTTTGTTAAAATGATTAAAGTTCAGTGCGTCTTCTTCAAACAAATGCAACTCTTTTTGGTCAAGGGGTTGACCGGTTTGTATAGCAATTTTTTTTCCAAAATTTCTAAAACTATCATAGGCAATCCCCATGGGTAAAATACGCAATGGAATACCTTCTTTCCAACTACTAAATGCAATGCGCGCAGCGCCTTTTTTAAAAGGCTGCAAATTGTTTTTATTTAAACAAATCCCTTCTATAAAAATTAAAACAATCCCGTTTTTGCGTAAAATTTTTCTGCTGTTTTCAAAAGCGGTTTCATTCAAACCTAGGTTTTCTTTTCCCTCGCTTAATCTATACACAGGAAACATATGCAAGAGTTTGAGTAAGCTGGCGTGCCAGGGTTTGTTGAACGCATCGCCACGAGCTAAAAAATGAATGGGCTCTTTAAATAGGGCTGCAACTATAATGGCGTCCAGAAAAGAATTGGGATGGTTGGCACAAATCAACACCGGACCCTTAATAGCCATGGTTGCTTTTGATGGAACAATGATTCCCGGACAAAAAATCCTAAGCGCTAGTCTGATAATTGGTTTAAGCAAAAAATAAATCAAAACAAGAAGTTATGGTATTTTGATGGCCATAGAAAACGCAATACCCACACCCTGTCCGGCATTTCTACCATAAATGGTATAAAAGGCTTTGACCGTTGGCATTAGGGTTCTACTAATTTTCTTACCATAAGTTACGCCTGCAGAACCAAACATAAAATCTTTGTTGGCATTCAAGTTGGCAGTAAAGGTTTTGTCCGCGCTATAGGAGTTTTCATGGTTCAGGGTAAAAATCAAGAGATTTGATTTGGGCAACTCCATACCATAAATCAAATTCACGTTCAATTTATTGGGGCCGTCTTGTTGGTCAATATAGCGGGTGAACATTCCTTCAATAATAGCAAAGGTTTTCTTTTTAACATTGAAGGAATAATTTGATCCTATAAAAAATCCTTTAGATCCCAAGCCTAGATAAGGTTCGGTGGTATTGCTATACAAGGGGATAATGGCACCCACTTTTACAGTAAAGTATTTTTTTAAATCTTTGGATGGTGTGTGAAAGTTAAATCCTACATAGGTATCACCAACACCAGCGTGAGTAAATTTATCCAAGATGTTTTGAGAAGTTACAGAAGCAAAGGGAACGTTGAAAACCAAGTCGGTTTTTCTGCCTATCCCTACCACACCATATAAGCTCATAGTGTGTGAAGAGAATTTTCCGTTAAAAGGAGAGTTTTCTAATTGTCTATCTGCATTAAAAAATTTAGTAGACTGAGAATAAGTATAAGACGGAGTTAAAATCCACCTGTGTTTACCTACAGGCCAGTCGGCTTTTGCCTGATGGGAAAACCCAAGCACTATGATCATCAAAAAGAAAGCCAATTGTTTATTCATGATGCTGATTTTATTTTTTTCCCTTTGCTAATTTTTCATAGAACCAAATACTCTTGAATGTATTGTGTCTATCGGGTACTTCGTGAGCCAGTTCAGGGAAAGTATAGATTTCACTCATTTTAATGACTTCTGGATTCAGCTTATTATACATGCCAATAGTAGTTACGGCAGGAGCCAAGGGATCCAATAAACCAATACCTAACAAAACAGAACACTTGATCTTTGGTGCAAAATTTTGAATCTCAAAATAACTGAGGTTATTTAACAAATCTTCCTTTGAAATGGTATTTTTATTCTCGTCTAAATAGCGATTAAAGTTTTTAATAATAAAGGACTCCTCTCTAATATTATCCTGCATTTCCATGTTTAAATGAAAATCACAGTAAGTAGGGTTATCCGCCATACAGGTTTGAATTTTAGAGCCCAATAAACCTGCCACCATTAAAGAAAGTGATCCACCCTGACTACCTCCAAAAACAGCCACGCGCTTTAGATCAAAGCCCATGTCTTCGTTGGCAAAAATAAAATCAACGGCCCTAATACAATCCATGTACATGGCCCTATAAATATATTTCATGGGGTCGTGCACATTAAAGACAATCATCTCAATATTCTCTGGATTGAGTTCTTTAAAGGCTTCTTTGTCTGCCCCTCTTGCATTGAGCATAAAGCTGGCAAACTCATCAAAGTAAAGTGGTTTCAACATTACATGGTAACCACTATAACCCACTAAGACCGGAAATTTACTACCCAATAAAGTTGTAGGTATACTCAACCAACCATAGATTCTAACGTCATCCAAAGAAGACATTTCTACCCTATACACTTTGTGTTTGGCCGTGCTTTTTTCAAAGTCTTCTTCAATTTTATAAGCTGGATTCACAGTAGCCAATTCCTCCATAGCGGCTTTCCAAAAATCATCAAAATCATCAGGCCTATGAAAAGGGCTGGTCATTTGTCCTATTTCATATCCAAAAGTATAGTGAGTAGTATCATCATAAGTAGTAGTGTTTATAGACACTTCAATATTATAAATGCCTGGTTTTACCGGAGGCGATATGTTAAAGCTGAGTCTTTTACTACTTCTCTTGGCTAGCTTAAGGTCAAAGATTTTTTCTGAAACCACTCTACCATGAATGGCGTCTTTGATTTGATAGCCAATGGTACCGGTTTGAGCCAATTTGTAGGTGTTTTGCAGGTTCACATCATAATGAATATTGGATCTTCCTACAAAAATTCCGTCAATATTAGACGGCTTCATGGCTATTTTAATTTCGCCCTCCATTTCACCGTCCAATTCAGCATCAAACATTTCCTTGCTGTTTTTATTGGCGGCTCTTTCAGCAACTTTGTCCGGTTTTTCTCCAGTTACAAAATCAAAACTGAAATTAAATTCTCTTTTTACTTTGTTTAAAACAACCGTGAATTTAATCAGATAAGCTCCTGGTGTTTCAAATGGTATTTCAAAGTCATTGTTAATGGCTTTCTTAGAGGGTATATTAATATCAAAAACCCTTTCTAAAAGGGATTCACCATCAACACTTTTGAGTTCATAATACAATGTACCTACCTGATCTACCTTGGTACCGTTTTTAATATCAAGCTTGTATTTGATCCTTTTCTTATAATTGAAAATGCCTGATTTTTCGGTTGGTGATATACCAATTTCTACTTGACCTGGGGCCGCAACATTATTGGCCATGCCATTAGTGGCCAGCAACAGTAAAAACAGAATAAAACAAAAAACCCTTTTCATGTTGTTTTTATTTCCTTTTCTCCAATAACCTGGATTTTCTAATGGCCAGATTAACCGGTTCTTCAATTCCTTTATACAGCACAATAGAAATTAAATTCAATACAATAAATACTATGCCAATATAGAGCATTGTGTCATTTACATTTTCGGGGAACCAGTCCATTCCATGATCATACATCCAGTTGAACGTTTTATCAATGCCAACCCAAGTCCATTCCTTGGTAAAATTGGCAATGACACCAATATGCAAAAGGTAGAAGATATAAGAACTTTTACCTAGTAATTGCATGGTGCCAGTTGAAAGAAAGCGCCTAACTATAGAAGCTTCTTTAATAACCCCAAAGTAAAACAAGGCTATACCAATGGGCAATACCACATTGTTTGTAAAAATGCCAAATGGGTGATACAAGCCATATTCTCTTCCATTAAGGGGTAAAGAAGCCATAATACCAATACTTCCCGCTATACCAAGAATACCTAAAATAGTGAACAGGGGTGTTTTTCTATCGGCTTCACTGGTTTTGAGGATGATTAGGGCAAGACCCATACCAATGAAGAATTCCACGCACCTTCCCAAGAAGGTATAGAGGAACATGAAGGTAAAATTACCAAAAAAGCCATAGAAATTGAAATTGCTAAAGATTAGCACCAAGAGACAGCCGGCTCCCAATAAAAGGAGGGGAAGCAATACTATATTGCGCATATTCTTCTTCATTTTCACAAAGAAGAGGGGGGCAAGAAAATAGAAGGATTCTTCTACGGTTAGGGACCATCCCTGACCAACCCCGGTGAATTTGAGGTCATCAAAGAAACCGCGGACAAAGAAAATATTGAGTAAAACCAAGAGTACTGGAGATCCAAAACCCGCCATCACACTGGGTTCTGCTCCAAAAGTAAAGGCAATTAAGAAAGTGAACAAGGTTAATAAAGCATACATGGGATAGATTCGGGCTATCCTGTTTTTGATATATTTTCTAAACCAATCACTACTCAGTTCACAGGTATCATAATAGCGCATACAGATCAAGAATCCACTCAAGACAAAGAACATAGTTACCCCCATGTGAAATTCATTTAGGGTTCTACGAATAGGATAAATAAAATCTGCTTGATTAAAATGATGAAAAAAGACCAAAAATGCCGCGATGGCTCTTACGCCTGTTAGGGCAGGGATGTAGGAGTTTGCTTTCATTGACGGTTAGGAGGGTGGGTTAAAAGCCTCTATTAAATAATACTTTTAATTTCTATTGGCTTTAGAACGTATAAATTGGCCAAATAGTATTTTTTGAGACTTCAAAACACCAAAAAGCCACCTAATGGTGGCCTCTTGATACTTACTAACCCGTCTTAAAAACTATTTTATGCTTCTACAGTAACCTTTGCTTCGTTGATTTTAGCCCTGATTTTTGCTTCAATTTCATTGGCCAACTCTGGATTATCCCTCAATAAACCTTTTACTGAGTCTCTTCCTTGACCCAATTTATTGGCTTCATAACTGAACCAAGAACCGCTTTTATTCACAATACCTAGTTCTACACCCATATCTATGATTTCACCCAGTTTACTCACACCTTCGCCAAAAATGATGTCAAATTCAGCGGCACGGAATGGAGGAGCTACTTTGTTTTTAACCACTTTCACCTTAACGTGGTTACCAATGGCAGCGTCTCCGTCTTTGATTTGGGTCATTCTTCTAATATCTAAACGAACAGATGCATAGAATTTCAAGGCATTACCACCAGTGGTAGTTTCTGGATTCCCAAACATTACCCCAATTTTTTCACGTAACTGGTTGATAAAAATGCAGATAGTGTTGGTTTTATTAATGGTTGCTGTGAGTTTTCTCAATGCCTGACTCATCAAACGAGCGTGTAAACCCATTTTAGAATCACCCATTTCACCTTCTAATTCACTTTTAGGAACTAGGGCAGCTACAGAGTCAATAACCACTACGTCTAAGGCGCCAGACAAGATTAAACGGTCTGCAATTTCTAGGGCTTGTTCACCATAATCAGGTTGAGAAATCAAAAGATTGTCTACATCAACCCCCAGGTTTTTAGCATAAGAACTATCAAAAGCGTGTTCCGCATCTATAATAGCACACATGCCACCTTTTTTCTGGGCTTCTGCAATTACGTGAATAGCCAATGTGGTTTTACCAGAAGATTCTGGTCCGTAAATTTCAATAATCCTTCCTTTAGGTAAACCACCTACGCCTAGCGCTGCATCTAAACCAATTGAACCGGTGGAAATTACTTCCATTGGATCCTGGCTTTTTTCATTCATCATCATGACAGAACCCTTGCCATAATCCTTATCAATCTTATCGATTGTCAATTTCAGTGCTTTCAGTTTTTCTGCGTTGCTCATAACGGGTGTTTTATCTATTGGTTTGTAAAAATAGTGGTTTCCTTAATATAAACTAATTTTTTTAGTATTTATTTTACTAACCCTATTAGTTTTTTTATTTCAGGACCAAACTAGACTAATTATGGGAAGGTCTTCTTTAAAAAACACCCATTTTATACCCCGCTAAAACCATTTCAGTGCTTTAACCCAATAATCCAGCGGCCCTACTAATAGCCAACATGCGATCCATGGGTTTTTTGGCAGCCAGTCTTAAGGTTTCATCCATGGTAATTTCTGGAGACTCATATTTCATACATAAATACAGTTTCTCCAGGGTATTTAGCTTCATATGAGGACAATCATTACAAGCACAGTTATTAGTGGGTGGTGCGGGTATAAATGTCTTTAATGGGTTATCTTGTTGCATCTGGTGTAAGATGCCTGTTTCAGTAGCTACAATATATTCGTTTGCATGATCAGACTTAGTATATTTTAATAATTGTGTAGTACTACCAATATAATCTGCAATTCTTAAAATGGCATCTTCACATTCTGGATGCGCAATTAATTTTGCTTGAGGATGTCTGATTTTTAATTTGGTAATTTTTTCTAGACTAAAAATTTCATGCACCATACAAGCACCATTCCATAAGAGCATATCTCTACCAGAAATTTTATTCAAATAAGCCCCTAAATTTTTATCAGGTGCAAATAAAATGGGTTGATCTTTTGGAATACTTTCTATGATTTTTACGGCATTTCCAGAAGTGCAAATAATATCGCTTAAGGCTTTAATTTCTGCGGTGCAGTTGATATAAGAAACTACTAAATGGTCTGGGTGTTTTTCTTTAAAAGCCCTGAAAAGGCCTGCTGGAGCGCTATCTGCCAAAGAACATCCTGCATTTAGATCTGGTAATAATACTTTTTTGCTTGGATTCAGAATCTTTGCAGTCTCAGCCATAAAGTGCACACCAGCAAAAACAATCAGGTCAGCATTGGTCTGTTCTGCTTGTTGGGCAAGACCCAAGCTATCTCCAATATAATCTGCCACGTCCTGGATATCTGGTTCTTGGTAGTAGTGTGCAAGGATGATGGCATTTTTTTCTTTCTTTAGTTGCTCAATCTCGGCAAATAAATCCAAACTTGGATCAATCTCAATGTCTGTAAAACCTTTTTCCAATATTTTCATTTTAAATGTTCATAATTACGGTAATAGTATTTAATAATACTTATTTATAAAACTAAACTACTACTATTAGGGCTGTGGATTTCGGGATAAGTTTGTTATCCCCAAAGCACAAAGTTAATTATCTCTAGTTTATTCACTGTAGTTCACAGTTTATTAACCTTGTTAATCTTTGTGCTAGTAACTATTTGAATAGGTATTTCCACATTGGTGGATTACCAAATTCACAAGAACAAATTTTCACTATCCACTTTTCCCGCACTGTTAATTAAGAGCTCATAGAATGGTTTAAAATTTCTTACTTTACCCTTTTAGTCAAAAAAGGCTAAACTTATTCTACTAGTTTCCACTTTTTAAAATAGAAAAAGGGCTGTTTTCCACCGGTTTTACCATTTATCCACGGGCCTATGTGAAAAGGTTTACCCAAGAATATTGGGTTTTATCTCTTATAACTGGTCCAATTTATAGCCCAAATTTAGCCGGTTTCTGAAATTCTTACCCATTGGCGCTTTTGGATGGTTTTCCACAACTTATCCTAATGTTTTTTCCCCTATTTTTGCCATCCTTAAAATCTAACAATAGTTTATTATGTCTGTCATTCAAAGTATTCGTGACAAAGGAGCTTGGGTTATTTTTGGTATCATCGCCCTAGCTTTAATTGCATTCATCCTACAGGATGGTGTTGGACGTGGCAATTCTGCCAATAACAATACCGATATGGGAAAAGTGAATGGTGTTAAAATTGAACGCCTAGCATTTGAAGAGAAATTATCCATGCAAGAACGTATGTATGGTGCTCAAGGTGCTCAAAGAGAACAATTGATTGGTTCTGTTTGGAATCAAGAAGTTGAAAGGATTGTTCTGCAACAAGAATACGAGAAGCTTGGTCTTCAAGTAACTTCTAAAGAATTAACCGATATTCTTTTTGGTGAGAACTCTCCACTTAAGAATGAATTTACTGATCCTGCAACTGGTGTTTTTAAAGTAGCTGAAGCTAAACAAGCTTTTGCTCAAATAAAGAAAAGCAAGAATGCAGAGCAGGTGAACATGATTAACTCAGCTTATATTGAGCCAACCATTGAACAAGCTTTGCATACCAAATATCAAGCCTTGTTACAACAGTCTGCATATGTACCAAAGTGGATGATTGAAAAACAAATGGCTGATAATAACGCCATTGCTAGTATTTCATATGCATTTGCTCCATATAATAGTATTGCAGATAGTACGGTTCAAGTTTCTGATGATGAAATTGCTGCTTATGTAAGCAAACACGCATCTGAATATAAGAAAGAAGAAGAAACCAGGGGTATTGCTTATGTTAGCTTTAACGCTGCTCCTTCTTCAGTTGATTCAACTACTGTTTTAAATCAACTATTATCTTACCGCAATGAATTTGCAACCACTGCAGATACAAAGGCTTTTTTAAACAAAGCTGGTACAGATCTTCCTTTTTACGATAGCTATTTTGGAAAAAGCAAATTACAGATGGCTATGAAAGATAGCTTGACAAGTTTGGCTGTAGGAAATATCTATGGACCTTATTTGGATGGTGGTTCTTATGTAATGGCTAAAATGGTGAGCACCAAAAGTTGGCCTGATAGCGTTACTGTTAGACATATCTTAATTGGTACAGCTAATCCACAAACTGGTCAACAAATTAAACCAGATAGCGTAGGTAAGAAACAAGCAGATAGTATTGCTGCTGCTATAAAAGGCGGTGCCGATTTTAACGCACTTTGCATGAAGTATTCTGATGATGCCGGAAGTAAAGACAAGGGTGGTGTTTATCCTTATTTTGAACAAGGTAAAATGGTGATGGGCTTTAATGACTATGTATTCAATAATCCAGTAGGTTCTAAATCTGTAGTTAAAACAGAATTCGGTTACCACTATATTGAAATCTTAGGTCAGAAAAACTTTGGACCTGCTTATAAGATTGGATACTTGGCCAAACCAATTGTATCAAGCAATGAAACAGTAAGCGCTGCTGAAACCGCTGCTGCACAATTTGCTACTACTAGCAAAAACAAAAAAGCTTTTGATGAGAACGCTTTGAAATCAAACTTGCAATTGATGACTGCTGCTGAAATTAAAGCAAACGATAATCAAATTGTAGGAATTGGTTCTAGTAGAACATTGGTTCGTTGGGCTTATGACAATTCTGTTGGAACAGTTTCTGAACCAACAGAAGTTGGTGATAGATATGTTGTTGCTATTTTAACATCTGTAAACAAAGCTGGTACCATGTCTGCTACTGAAGCAAGACCATTGGTAGAAGCAATTGTTAGAAGCACTAAGAAGGCTAAGATGATTATTGATACCAAATTTAAAGGAACCACTTTGGAAGCTTTGGCTGGTTCAGTTGGAACCGCAGTTCAAAGAGCTGATAGTATTAGCTTCACTACCCCATTCATTCCTAATCTAGGAAGTGAACCCAAGGTAATTGGTGCTGCGTTTAATAAAGCATTACAAGGTAAAATAAGCGAACCCATTGCTGGAACAAGTGGTGTGTTTGCTGTTCGTGTAGAAAACAATAGTGCTAAACCTGCAACTGCAGACGCAGCTGCCTTAAAGGAAAATCTGATTCAAGCAGCTCGTATGGCCGCTTACCGTGGAGCAGATGCTTTGCGTAAATCAGCTACTATTGTAGACAACCGCTCTAAGTTCTATTAATAGATATATTTGATTTAAATGAAGCCCGGGCCTTGGTCCGGGCTTTTGTTTTACTAATAACGAAAGCTTTGTTTGAAACGATTGCCTAATTTTGTCCTTTCAATTATCCCATGGCAGCAGAAATATTTGTCAATAAGGTTCAGGAAAGCGGTTTAATCACCCTTGATTTAGAACAATTCTATCCAAAAGCACCCATTAAGGTTTTTGACCTAAAGGGCTATTTGTTTATGGAATTGATTTTAAAAGAAAAGGATTTTAGAGCGGCTTTGCAAACCACCGATTGGACCATCTACCAAGGAGCTGCTGTAGCCATTACTTGTTCTGCAGATGCCATTATTCCAATGTGGGCCTATATGCTTATTGCTAGTTATCTGCAACCAGTGGCAGCAGAAATAGTATTTGGAACGGAGAAAGAATTGGTCAATAGTTTAATGCTAAAAAGTCTAGACCAATTTGACGCAGCTGAATATACAGATAAACGTGTGGTAGTCAAAGGTTGTGGCGATACCCCCATTCCGGAAACGGCATATGTTAGTATTACCAACAAACTCAGACCTTTTGTAAAAAGCATCATGTACGGAGAACCCTGTAGTACGGTGCCCATTTACAAAAAACCCAACCCTGCAAAAGCGGAATAACGGGGGTATAAAAATCAAAAGCTTTTTTCAAGAACGGTAAATTTTTACGCCAACTATCTCGTTGGTTTTTCTCTAGTAGTTACTTCCTCAAAACGTTGATCATAGTCTTCTCTAATGGTTCCAAACACACGGTCCCAAACAAGCAAGTATAAACCATAGTTTCCTTTA
Organism: Bacteroidetes bacterium 24-39-8; assembly: GCA_002256765.1. Classification (GTDB taxonomy): domain Bacteria; phylum Bacteroidota; class Bacteroidia; order Chitinophagales; family Chitinophagaceae; genus Sediminibacterium. The sequence goes on along the minus strand of NCHJ01000002.1, from coordinate 7,304 downwards.
AAATATTGGTGGTGCTGGTTATGGCTGGTAGAAGTGTTAATCCACTTTCCAATTTTTGAAGTTGCAAAAGAACGCGGGTATAATTCATAACCCAAGTGACCATAAATATTATAGACTATAGAGAAAAGAAAAAATAAAGCCAAGTGTGTAATATGTATGGGAAGGGTAAAATAGAAAATGAACACAATCCCCTGTTCCACAATAGCTTCTAAGGGATGAAACGCATAAGCTGCCCAAGGCGATGGATTGGTAGATTGATGATGCACCAAATGAAACCATTTAAATAATGCCGGATGGTGCATAGCACGATGCGTAAAATAAAAATAAGTATCGTGCATGAAGAATAACACAGGAAATACAGCAAAATAATACACCCAACCCCTTTCAGAAATTTCTAAGTACCTGGTTGTATAAGGAGCCACGGCAGGATGGTGTAGAATATAAATAAAGAGACCAAAGATCAAAACCGTTGTACTAGAATAAAGGATCTCTCTAATAAAATCTTTTGTCTTTGCGTCTTTGGTTTGTAATTTTTTATAGGCCCAAGATTGTTTGAGCAAAACATAAAACACAAAAAATACCAAGCCCGCAATCAAGTAATACCTGCTGCCAATCTTGGTCACAATATTCCAATAGAAGTCCCAATTAATCTGCATGTTTATTTGTTTTTTTCCATGTAATCAACCAATCCTTTTCTTGCACCTTTTTGAATCTTGCCCTGCATAAAATTACTCCATCCAAATAAAAAGCCCGGTAAACCCATGGCCATTCTGGTCCATTTGTAAAAATCAAATGCGTCTGTGTGTTCAATAATCAAACCGTCTTTCAAACGCATATGCGCTTTGATTTTATTGTTCACCTTTCTGCCTGTTTTGCTAAATAGGTATTTAGCGTTCCAATCACAAGTGGCATACTCTTCATCTAGCAATTGAATATTCCCATAAGTCAAAGAAAAGTCCTTGGCTCTTTTGCAAAGCATTTCCCACATAGCCCTTGCGTGTTCTGCATCAATTAAACCAAAGGCGGGATCATTGAAAACCGCATCGTCTGCATAACAGGATTGCATGGTAGCCCAGTCTTTGTTTTGAAAAGCTGTATAGAATTTATGTATGGTTGCTTCGTTTTGATTCATTTTTTTACACTTTCTTATATTCACAAATTTTTCAACATATACGTTCTTTTTTACTTCTACTTATTTTGACTTTTGACTTTTTAATTTTGACTTTCTAATGCGCCAATAACCAGTTTTCTCCAATACCCATTTCTGCTTCTACCGGAACCCCATTGGGTAAAGGAAGTGCAGCACGCATATTGTCTAAAATAATAGGTTTGAGTTTATCCATTTCTTCTGGCAAAGCATCAAAGATCAATTCATCGTGTACTTGTAAAATCATCTTAGATTTTAGACCCGCTTCTTTAATGGCTTTGTGAATCCGAATCATGGCCAGCTTAATCATATCTGCTGCTGTACCTTGAATAGGAGAGTTAACGGCGTTTCTTTCTGCAAAACCACGCACCGTAAAATTGGCAGAACCAATATCTTTTAGCCAACGCTTTCTACCCATCAGGGTTTCTACATAGCCATTCTCTTGAGCAAAATGGATGGTATTATCCATATAGGCAGTAATGCCCGAGAACTCTTTTTTATAGTTGTCAATAATCTCTTTGGCCTCTGCTCTTGGAATGCCTAGGTTCTCAGCCAAACCAAATGCACCCTGACCATAGATAATTCCATAGTTCACGCTCTTGGCTTTATAGCGTTGCTCTTTGGTTACATCTGCTTCTTCAATGCCATAGACTTTTGCAGCAGTAGCGGTATGAATGTCTTTGCCTTGTTTAAAAGCCTCACACATATTTGGGTCACCACTCATGGCGGCCACAATTCTTAGTTCAATTTGAGAATAATCCGCACTCACTAAAATATGGTTGCTGTCTCTAGGAATAAAGGCTTTTCTAATTTCTTTACCTCTATCACTACGCACAGGAATATTTTGCAGGTTAGGATTATTGCTACTCAATCTTCCAGTTACCGCAACGGCTTGCGCATATGAAGTATGCACCCTACCCGTTTTGCTATTGATGATTTCTGGTAAAGCATCTACATAAGTGCTTTTCAATTTAGTCAATTCTCTAAAGCCCAAAATATCAGCCACAATAGGATTATTATTAGAGAGCTTTTGTAACACGTCTTCACCAGTGGCGTATTGACCAGTCTTGGTTTTCTTTGCTTTGGGATCAATCTTTAATTTATCAAACAGCACTTCTCCCAATTGCTTGGGCGATGCTAAATTAAAACGTACACCCGCTTGTGCATAAACTGATTCTTCAAAAACCTTTGCGTCTTTTTCTAATTCTTTACTATAGGCTTGTAGAAAATCCACATCAATTTTTACGCCTTCAAATTCCATATCTGTTAAGACGCGTACCAAGGGATTTTCTACTTCATCAAAAACACGCTGTACTTTTTTGTCTTCCAACATGGGAACAAAAACCTGTTTTAATTGTAGGGTAATGTCTGCGTCTTCTGCGGCGTATTCTTTTACTTTCTCAGGATCCACATCGCGCATATTCCCTTGGTTCTTTCCCTTCTTACCAATGAGTTCATCAATATGAACTGGTTCATAACCCAAGTATTGTGCACTCAGCAAATCCATACTACGTCTGCCTTCTGGCTCAATGAGGTAATGCGCCAACATGGTATCAAATAGTTTACCTTTTGGTTCTACGCCATACCATTTTAATAAGAGCAAATCATATTTTAGGTTTTGACCAATCCAAGTAACATCGGTTCTATTAAAGAGCGGATGAAACTTTTGGAACATTTCTAATACTTCGTCTCTATTACTAGAACAAGGAACATAATAACCCTCACCCGCTTTAATACTAAAACTCATGCCTACTATTTCTGCTTCATTAGCATCAATATTTGTAGTCTCTGTATCAAAACAAATTTCACGCTCCGGCATCAATCTTTTGATCAATGCTTCAATGGCATCTTTGCCTTGAATCAATTGATAATCGTGCGCCGTGTTGTTGATATTTTTATCGGCTTGCATGCCATTATTGCCCGCGTCTTCTTGCAATGCTTCTTTAAATTCACTAGGCTTTTCTTTTTTCTCAGGTGTTGCAATAGGGTTACCAAACAAATCCATTTGACCCGCTTGTGGTACAGATTGAAAAGCATTAAAACTATCGCCTAAGATTCTTTTACCTAATGTTTTAAATTCTAATTCGGTAAACACTTGTACCAACTCCTCGTTGTTCCATTCCTTTAGTCTAAAATTCTCTTCATGAAATTCAACCGGTACATTGGTAATAATGGTAGCCAGTTTTTTACTCATGATGGCCATCTCTGCACCCTTTCTCACTTTCTCACCCAATGCGCCTTTTAAGTTATCGGCGTTAGCCAATACGTTTTCTAGTGTATCATATTCCTTTAATAATTTGGCGGCCGTTTTTTCTCCCACTCCCGGTATACCAGGAATATTGTCAACCGCATCACCCATCATCCCCAACATATCTATTACCTGTTCTACGCGTTGAATATCCCAACGGGCACAGATTTTTGCAGCGGTAAGAATTTCATGGGGATTACCCATAAAAGGTGGTTTGTAAATAAAGACATTGGGGTGAATCAATAACTGACCATAGTCTTTATCTGGGGTAACCATATATACTTCATAACCCGCATCGGCGGCAGCCCATGCTAGGGTTCCAATCACGTCATCGGCTTCGTAGCCATCCATTTCTACCACCGGAATATTAAAGCCACGAATGATTCTTTTAATATCTGGAATTGATAATAAGAGGTCTTCAGGAGTTTCCTGACGGTTGGCTTTATAGTCTGCAAAATCTGTATGGCGCTCTGTTGGTGCTTTGGTATCAAAACAAACGGCCAAATGTGTTGGCTTCTCTTTATTAATCAAATCAAAGAGTGTGCTAGTAAATCCAAATTGCGCATTGGTATTATGACCTTTTGAAGTAATTCTAGGATTTCTGATCAATGCATAGTAAGCTCGAAAAATTAACGCAAACGCGTCTAGCAGAAAGAGTTTTTTTGACATTTGGCTAAGTTATAGAAATTAGTGTCCAAAATAAAAAACCCCACAAAATGTGGGGCTTTTCAAAAATTGGTCCATGTGGGTTTGGACCGTTTTTATTCCTTGCTGAACTATTTAATACCGTATTTACTCTTATAACGTTCGTAAAGCTGTGTTTGTTTATTTTCTAGGCTAACTTTTCTTCCTTGAATAAAAGCCATGAGAATAGTACTGCTCTTCATGTCTAAGATATCGCCTTCACTTACAATGATATTGGCGTCTTTACCCACTTCTAAGGATCCAGTTCTGTCATCTACTCCTAAAATCTTAGCTGCATTTAAGGTAATGGCAGACAAAGCTTCTTCTTTGGTTAGACCATATGCCACAGCGGTTCCAGCATTATAAGAAAGATTCCTATAACGGGTATTAGCTGAATTGTCATTTAATGCAAACAAGACACCAGCTTTTTGTAAAGCTGCTGGGGTTTTGTAGGGTTGGTCAATATCATCATCTTCTGTAGCAGGTAAAGCGTGTTCTTCACCCAAGATTACTGCTATATTATTGGCTTTCAATAGGTCAGCAATTTGAAAGCTTTCGCTTCCGCCTACTACAACTACTTCAAAACCAAACTCTTTTACAAAGTCAATAGCAATCAACATTTGTTTTACTTGATCTCCATGAACAAAGAGTTTTTGCTTTTTGTCAAACAAACCCTTTACCGCTTCCAATTTCAAATTGGTACTAGCGTGGCTACTTTCTTGTAAATAAGCTTTAGCATCACGGAAGAAGTTTTTAATTTGGTCAACCCTGTCTAAAGCCTGTTTGGCTGGATCAACAGGTGCACCACCAAAACCCGGAAAACCACCAGGGAAACCTCCTCTTCTACCAAAGCGTTGGATAAAACTAGGCATAGTCAAGTGAATGCCTGCGTCCATTTTATAAGCCGCGTCTTCCCAGTTCCATGCGTCCAATTGAACTACAGAAGAAGATCCAGAAATAATGCCACCTTCTGGAGCAACACTACTTAACAAAATTCCATTGCCCTTTAAAATATTGATGACCCTTGAGTCAGCATTATAGGCTGTAATTGAACGAACATTGGTATTGAAGTCTCCAATTTCACTCACGTCATTACTAGCTCTAACACCCGAACCAATTTCAGTCAAACCCAAATCAGAGTTTGGAAGAATTAATCCTGGATATACGTGTTTGCCCTTGGCGTCAAAGATTTTTACGTCATCAGCTGGAATGGCAATTCCGGTTCCTACTTTTACAATTTTGCCATTGTTTACTTCAACAGTGGCATTTTCCAATACGGTTCCGTTACCTATGTGTACGGTTCCGCCAGTAATATAAAGTTTACCCTTGTATTCTTTTGCGGGGTAAACCGATTCCTGCGCTTGTGCGCTTGCGCAAAGCAGGACTAAGCTTGATATGGTATAGAATAATCTTTTCATGTTGGTTGTTTTATTTGTCCTTAGATTCACCTTCTTGCAATTCAACTGTATAGAGACCATCTTCGTGTTCGTGATCGCCACAGCTTAACAGAATCTGCCAACTTGGTTGAGCCGGTCTAACAGCACCTGGTCCACCAGTTCTTTTTTCACCAATCAATTTCTGCGTTAAGCGGAATCTTTCGGCTTGAATTTTCTTGCGCTGTTCCAAATCTTTTTCTCTATCCCAATAAACAATACCATCTACAATGGTTTTTTCTGACTTGGCATAGATGCTTAAAGGATGATCGCTCCAAAGAACAATGTCTGCGTCTTTACCTACTTTAATGCTACCTACTTTATTGTCAACGTGTAAAGCTTTAGCAGGATTTAAAGTAACCATCTTCAAGGCTTCTTCTTCAGATACACCACCGTAGCGAACAATCTTACCAGCTTCCTGATTCAATCGGCGCGCCATTTCTGCGTCATCAGAATTGATACAAACATTCAAACCAACTTTCTGCATGATGGCTGCGTTGTATGCAATAGCGTCTGTAACTTCTACTTTGTAATAGAACCAATCAGAGAAAGTAGAAGCACTTGCTCCATGAACTTTCATTTTATCCGCTACTTTGTAACCTTCTAAGATATGTGTGAATGTGTTAAAGGTAAATCCGTATTTATCACCAACGCGTAAAGCAGCAGTAATCTCACTTTGTACATAAGAGTGACAAGTAATAAAACGCTTTTTATTTAGAATTTCTACCAAGGCATCCAACTCTAAATCTCTTCTGGTTTTAGGATCAAGCTTAATGGCTTTCTCATAATCTTTTGCACGAGCAAATGCATCGTTCAATACTTCTGCCACACCCATCCTAGTATCAGGGAAACGGTTATTACCCTGAGTTGCAGAAGAACGTTTTACGTTTTCGCCCAAGGCAAATTTGATAAATCCATCAGAGCCTTTGAATTTCAAATCTTCATCATTGGCACCCCAACGCAATTTGATCAATTGAGTTTGACCACCAATGGTATTGGCAGATCCATGAAGAATATGAGAAGAAGTAACACCACCACTTAATTGCCTATAGATATTAATATCTTCAGGATTTAAGTTGTCTGCAATACGCACTTCAGAAGTTACTGACTGACCACCTTCATTAATAGAAGCCGCAGCTATATGTGAGTGTTCATCAATAATCCCAGCTGTTACGTGTTTGCCAGTACCGTCAATGGTTTTAGCACCATCTGCAGAAAGACCCTTACCTATTTTAGCAATCTTACCATCTTTTAATAAGACGTCTGTGTTTACCAGTTTGCCTTCTTTTTCATTGGTCCAAACGGTTGCATTTTTAATTAAGATGCTTTCTTGTTTAGGAGCTTCTTCCCAACCATATCCATCAAAAGGAAAAGTTACTTTGGCCAAACGTTGGTTACCGCCCCTTCTTCTTTGTGAAGAATCAGTATTAGCAGCAAGATATACGCTGTCTAATTTGGCAGACCATGTTAATTTATTACCAGCAGTATCTTCACCAGTACCACTCCAATAGTTACCATTAGAAACACCACTTAGTCTATATTGTGTAGCTGCAGCGCCGCCTCCAAATCCACCACGGCCACCACCAAATCCGCCAGCGCCCGGACCTCCGGGTACTCCAGCATTTGGTCTTCTAGCAGGAATTGGAGAGAAACTAAGTTTCACCATTTTACCATCGTTGCTAAATTTACCAATCAAGGTATCTTTGCCAATTACATTGGCAGTACTAGCATTCTTAACATCTAATGTATATTTTAAGGTACCAGCTGCTGTATTTATAGATAAGGTATAATT
>NCHJ01000118.1 GCA_002256765.1 Bacteroidetes bacterium 24-39-8 | reverse complement strand
TACAAACATACCAAGGGTATTGTGCGTGGGGATTACCAGCTCTTAGCGAAAAATACTGTTGAATGGCATTGCTATAAAACTGTTGGTACTTGCCTTGCAGCTGTAAGGTGATACTCATCTGATTACCCCACCAGAAAAATGTTCTAATGGCAAAAGCATCCTGAACACTAAATACTCTGGGATAATCCAACATGACCCAGGGCAAACCCTCATATTGGTCTCCTTTAGAAATCTTTGGGGCAATAGCAAAAACGGGATCATTGGCCAAAATGGGATTGGCCTGAACCTGCGCTTGATAGGTTTCACAAATCTGCCCAAAAAAGCTATAGACCTTTTGAATAATGGCATTCTTTGTTAAAATCCAATCGGCATTCACTACCAATTCCTGTTCCTTTGCCGAAAGCCTTACTTTTGCCTTGCTCATTTGGCAATATTAAGCAAGGACCGTGATAAAAAAACTGGATATTCTCATTATACGATCTTTTATTGGCCCCTTTATTGGGGCTTTTGCCATTTCCGTATTTGTTCTAACCATGCAATTCTTCTGGTTATACATAGATGACTTGGTAGGTAAGGGATTGGATATGTTTACCGTATTAAAATTGGTTGGGTTGGTAACCCTATTCTGGATTCCTACTGCCCTTCCCCTGGCCCTGCTCTTTTCTTCTATTATGACATTTGGAAACCTAGGAGAAAGCTTTGAACTGGTAGCCATTAAAGCGGCTGGGATTCCCCTATTGCGTTTTATGCGCCCACTATTAGTGATTACGCTTTTTATCAGTAGTCTGGCATTTTTGTTTGCCAATAATATTATTCCGGTAACCCAATTAAAACTAGCCGCACTCAAGTACAATATCATTGTATCTAAACCGGCCCTAGATATTAAACCCGGTGTGTTTTATGACAAAATTGATGGCTATGTGATTAAGCTGGGAAGCAAGGAAAAGAACGATAGCATTATTCATGACGTGGTCATTTTTGAAAAAAATGGCGGCTTGCAAGACCATATGATTATTGCTCAAAGTGGGGTAATGCGCATTAGTAAGGACCAACAATTTTTGGAATTTATTCTAAGAGACGGCTGGCGCTTACAAGAGCGTGGACCACGTGGCACAAGCAACACAGAGTTTATTCGCATGGGCTTTAAGTCATATAAAAAACTCTTTGACCTCAAGAGTTTTCAGATGAATAAATCTGGCGATAGTTCTTTCTATGATCCAAAAATGTTGAGTATTAGACAATTGAATACGGCCATAGATTCTATTTCACATATTGATAGTATCTACCTCAAAAAATCAAATGCAGAAGTAAATCCCTATTTGAATTTTACGCGCTACGCCGATACCGGTTGGGCTAAAGTAGATCCAAAAAAAATCAAGAAAGCCAGCAGTTTTTCTAAACTCATTCCTGATAGCATTAAAGCTATTATACAAGAAAGGGCAGAGAATCAATTAACCAGTATCAAGGGTAATGTGGGTGTAATGGCAGAAGACTATGCCCTACGTGTTACTTCACTACGTTTACACGAGATTGAATGGCATAGAAAATTAACCCTGTCTGTTGCCTGTTTGGTTTTGTTCTTAATTGGCGCCCCCTTGGGCTCTATTATTAGAAAAGGAGGATTGGGTACCCCATTGGTATTTGCCATCATCTTTTTTGTGGTCTTTCACCTATTTAACACATTTGGAGAAAAATTTGTGAAGTCCAATGCTACATCTCCTTTAGTTGGTATGTGGCTCTCTACTTTTATCCTAATTCCTATTGGCATATTTCTAACGTATAAAGCCATGCGGGATTCTCAATTATTCAACCAAGAGTTCTATTATAGGTCTTTCAAGGAACTGCGCATATTTATTGCTAAATTTAGACGTCCCCGTCAAGAACAACCTTAAATTAAACATGATGAATAAGAAACAACATAGCCGCAGAGATTTTATTGCTACTACTGGCAAAGCCGCCATAGCTGCGGGTTTTACCCTGAGCGCATTACCATCCCTAGCAGGCATGGCCAATGGTTTTGCTGCCAATCCGTTTGTGCAACAACCTTTGCCCTATGATTATAAGGCTTTAGAACCCGTGATTGATGCCATGACCATGGAAATCCATTATACCAAACACGCTGCAACTTATGCCAAGAATTTGGCCGATGCAGTAGTGGCAGAAAAAGTGGATACCAATGCAACAAGTTTGGATAACTTGTTGAGAGGGGTTTCTAAATATTCTGCAAAGATGCGAAACAACGCAGGCGGTCATTATAACCACGAGTTATTCTGGCAATGCATGTCTACTCCTGCTGGTCAACAACCTCAAGGAAAACTAGCCGCTGCTATTGCACAATCTTTTGGTTCCATTGAAGCATTTAAAACACAATTCACAGACGCTGGTAAAAATAGATTTGGAAGTGGCTGGGCTTGGTTGGTCCTAAATGCTGATAAAAAATTAATAGTAGGTTCAACAGCAAATCAAGACAATCCTTTGATGGATGTATCTGAACTGAAAGGCAGTCCCATACTTGGTTTAGATGTTTGGGAACACGCTTATTATTTGAAATACCAGAACAAACGCCCAGACTATATTAATGCATGGTGGAATGCCGTGAACTGGCGTTTTGTAGAAAAAAGATTTGAATCCCTTTAATCTATTTTATGAAAATAACAGCAAATTGGGTAGACGCATTGGCTTTTGATGCCACGTCTGATAATGGTCATACGGTAAGAATGGATACCACTGTAGAAGGCGGTAGTATGGATTCTGGTATGAGTCCTAAAAAAATGGTTTTAGCCGGTCTTTGTGGATGTAGTGGCATGGACGTGGTAGACATTTTGAAAAAAATGAAAGTAGATTTTAAGAAAGTAGAAGTATCTGCAGAAGCAGAGCAAACAGACGAGCACCCAAAGACTTTCAAATTTATCAATTTGCTGTATCGTGCAGACGTAGCTGCAGAAGACTTGGATAAATTACAAAGGGCCGTTACCTTATCTATGGACAAGTATTGTGGGGTATCTGCTATGTTGGCCAAACACTGCCCCATCAACCACAGCGTTGAGTTGATCTAGTTCAGCCCAAACAGAATTATGCAATCAGCACAACAAAATCTGAAACTGCAGAAATGGATTACACTGCTGAGTGTGGTGCTATTTGTGCTAAAAATTGCTGCCTATTATTTTACACATTCCATGGCCATCTTAACTGATGCCTTAGAGAGTATAGTCAACGTGATTGCCGGTTTTATTGGACTTTATAGTTTGTATGTTGCCGCTAAGCCGCGCGATATTGATCACCCTTATGGACATGGCAAAGCAGAATTTGTTTCTGCTGCTGTTGAAGGTGGATTAATTGTAGCAGCGGGTATCATGATTTTGTATGAAACCATTCAGAACCTGATTCATGAAAATCCCTTAGAAAGCTTAGACACGGGTTTAATCTTGATTGCCATTACTGCCGTGATCAATTATGTAGCTGGTACTTATTGCATCAATCTTGGTAAGAAGAATAATTCCATGGCCCTTATGGCCAGTGGCAAACACTTACAAGTAGATACTTATTCTACTGCAGCTATCATTCTAGGATTGGGATTAATGCTACTTACCAAATTATATTGGTTAGACAAAGCCATTGCAGGAGTCATGGGTCTATTTATCATTTACAATGGCTACAAGATTATTCGCTCTTCTTTGGCGGGGATTATGGACGAGGCCGATATGGAATTGCTGAACAAGTTTATTGCCGTTTTGAATGAAAGAAAACAAGAAAACTGGATAGACTTGCACAACCTGCGCGTCATCAAATACGGCAGTCTTTTACACGTAGATTGTCATTTTACTGTTCCTTGGTATTTGAATGTTCACGAAGCACATAGGGAGATTGACGCTTTGGCTAGCTTAATTCAACAAGAGTTTGGAGACCGAATAGAACTCTTTGTTCATACCGATGGATGCCTACCCTTTAGTTGTAGTATTTGCAGTAAAACGGATTGCACCGTTAGACAGCATCCTTTTCAACACAAAATAGCTTGGACCATGGAAAATCTGGTATCCAATAAAAAGCACCAATTAGACCCGGTTTCCTAAACCATGGTGTATTAATAAGACTTAATTTTGCCCTTCAACCATTTAAACAATTGATTATGCAAGTTTGGAAAGCATACCAAGATCAACATAAGGATAGGTTCCTGAATGAATTATTAGAACTCTTGCGCATTCCCAGTGTGAGTGCTAGAACTGAAAATAAAGCGGACATGTTGGCCTGTGCCCAATTGGTACAGCAACGTTTACAAGAAGCGGGTGCAGACACCGTGAAAATCTATGAAACGGCTGGTCACCCCATAGTCTACGGAGAAAAAATCATTGACCCTGCAAAGCCAACTATCTTGGTCTATGGTCACTATGATGTACAGCCTGCTGATCCATTGGATCTTTGGAAAAGTGGTCCCTTTGACCCTACTATTATTGATGGAAAAATCTTTGCCCGCGGTTCCTGCGATGACAAGGGTCAATTCTATATGCACGTAAAAGCATTGGAGACCATGACCCAAACCAATACCCTTCCTGCCAACGTAAAATTCTTGATTGAAGGGGAAGAAGAAGTGGGTAGTCCTAACTTGGCCACATTTGTAAAAGCCAATAAAGATTTATTAAAAGCCGATGTGATTTTGATCAGTGATACTTCTATGCTGAGCATGGAAAATCCTTCTATTGATATTGGTGTTCGTGGTTTGAGTTATATTGAAGTAGAAATTACAGGACCCAATCGTGACTTGCATTCTGGCGTATATGGTGGCGCTGTAGCTAACCCCATAACCATGCTGGCAAAAATGATTGCTTCTTGTCATGATGAGAACAACCATATTACCATACCTGGTTTTTACGATGGTGTGATTGAATCAACACCTGAAGAAAGAGCCAAAATGGCCCAAGCACCTTTTGACGAAGCAGAATACAAAACCGATTTGGGTGTGAGTAGTCTTTGGGGTGAAAAAGGTTATACCACCAATGAAAGAACAGGTATTCGTCCAACCTTAGAAGTAAACGGGATCTGGGGTGGTTATACTGGTGAAGGTGCCAAGACGGTATTGCCTTCCAAAGCATTTGCAAAAATCTCTGCACGTTTGGTGCCCAATCAATCTTCTACTGTGATAACAGAGAAATTGCTGAACTATTTTAAATCCATCGCGCCAGCTGGTGTTACTGTGAAAGCGGAAGAGCACCATGGTGGAGAACCTTATATCACGCCAATTGATTCTGATGCGTACCAGGCTGCAGCAAAAGCCATCCACGCCACATTTGGTAAGGAGCCAATACCAGTAAGAGGTGGAGGAAGTATTCCAATTTGTGCTTTGTTTGAAAAAGAATTGGGACTGAAAATTGTATTCATGGGATTTGGTTTAGACTCTGATAATTTGCATAGTCCTAATGAGAAATTTGACATTTTCAATTTCTACAAAGGCATTGAAACCATTCCTTATTTCCATCAGTTTTATACAGAAGGAAAATAATAGCCGTGGAAGCAAAAGAGAAACTGCGCGTTGACAAATACCTCTGGGCCATCCGTTTGTTTAAAACCAGGAGCCAGGCAGCAGACGCCTGTGACAATGGTAAAGTAAAGCTGCAAGGCAGCAATGTCAAAGCCTCTAAGCCAGTGAATATTGGTGACGTGTTTGACGTTAAAACCGAAGGTAGAAAATGGGTCATCAGGGTTACTGGTTTATTAGAAAAACGCGCGGCCTATCCAGAAGCTATTAAAAATTATGAAGACATTACACCACCGGAAGAATTAGACGTGGTTAAATTTCAAGCAGCTAGTTTTCAAACTGGAAAGCGCTTGAGCAAAGTGGGTAGACCTACCAAGCGAGACCTGAGAGATATTAGAGGATTCATGGGAGAAGAATAAATTATTGTACATGCATATTGACATTATTACGGTAGTCCCCGAATTGCTAGATAGTCCTTTTGGACATAGCATTATGAAGCGAGCCCAAGAAAAGGGTTTGCTTACGGTGGTCTGCCATAACCTGCGCAAGTGGGCCATTAACAAACATATGCAGGTAGACGATTATCAGTTTGGAGGGGGCGCTGGTATGGTCATGATGCCCGAGCCCTTGGCCAATGCCATTGATGAATTGCAAGCAACGCGTAAATACGATCAGATCATTTATATGACTCCTGATGGGCCAAGATTTAACCAACAAAGGGCCAATCAATTGTCCATGATGGAAAACCTGCTCATCATTTGTGGGCACTACAAAGGCATTGATGAACGCATTAGACAACAATACGTGACCATGGAAATTTCTATTGGCGATTATGTATTGAGTGGTGGAGAATTAGCAGCAGCTGTGGTAGTAGATGCCGTGGGGCGATTGATACCGGGAGTTTTAAATGATGAAACTTCTGCTCTATTTGATTCTTTTCAAGACAATTTATTGGCTCCTCCTGTTTATACTAGACCAGCTGATTTTAGGGGTAGCAAAGTGCCAGAAATTCTCACACAGGGCGATCCCAAAAAAGTGGAAGAATGGCGCTATGAACAGTCCTTACAACGCACCCGTGAACGCAGACCTGACTTGCTGGATGAATAAAAAACTGTGTCTGACTACCATTTATCCTTGATTTGTAACGTTTTCAATTGTTTAACGTTCCATCCTAATTAGAAAGCTTTCTTTTGCACAAAACCCTGTTGCAACAGGGACAATGAATTTATGTCTATCAAACCCACACTACTGCTGGCGCTAATTTTATTTGGCTATACTGGTCTATTGGCCCAGGAGAAAAATGGCGAGCGTTTTCAAAAAGACTATCAATACCATCTTCAAAAAACTTCAGAATCCATTAAAATAGACGGTGAGTTTACAGAAGCCATTTGGGCTAGCGCCGATACCATGTCTGCTTTTTGGCGCAAGTTTCCTACCGATGGTGGAAGACCACAACGTAAAACTTCTATCAGAATCACACATGATGACAAATTCATTTATTTTGGCGTAACCGCTTTTGATTCTGGCAAAGCATTTATCAGTTCTTTAAAAAGAGATATTGGGCATGATGGCAATGATGGCATTGGCATTATTCTAGACCCCACTAATCAGAGAACCAACGGGTTCTTTTTTGTGGTCAATGCATTTAATGCACAAAGTGAAGACCAGTTGCCCTTTGCAGATGATAACAATGGCCCCTCTTGGAGTTGGGATAACAAATGGTTTTCTGCTACCAAACAATATACAGACCGATGGACGGCTGAGATAGCCATTCCATTTAAAAGCATCCGATATTCCTCAGAAAAATTACTCTGGGGAATCAATATTGTGCGCATTGATACCAAGGCCAATGAATATAGTACTTGGACACCCATGCCACAGAATTTTCCCTCTATGGACTTGGGTTATACTGGATCATTAATTTGGAAGACCCCACCACCATCTGCCGGATCCAATATGGTCTTGATTCCCTTTGTTACCGGCAACGTAACAAGTGATCAAGAGAACGGTGTTGCCACAGCGGCTAGCGGCAACGCTGGTTTTGACGCAAAAATGGCATTGACTTCTTCCATGAATTTAGACCTCACCGTAAATCCGGATTTCTCTCAGGTAGAAGTTGACCAACAAGTAACCAACCTGAGCAGATTCAATATCTTTTTCCCAGAACGCAGAACATTTTTCTTGGAGAACGCGGATCTATTTTCTCAATATGGTATTCCCCCCATTCGGCCTTTTTATTCCAGAACCATTGGTTTGGACAAGGATGGCAACAAAATTCCCATCTTGTTTGGGGCAAGGGTATCGGGCAATATTGCTAAAGGCACTAGGGTTGGTTTGATGAATATTCAAACAGGTAGACAGGGTACTTATGCACCAGAAAATTACACAGCTGCTAGTATTAGTCAACGTGTGCTAAAACGGTCAACCATTAAAGCTTATTTTTTAAATAGAGAGAACGGCATTTCAGAAGCAGAGAAAAAACAAAATCCCTTGGATGCCTATGGCCGTAATGCAGGAGCAGAATTTGGATACAATAATTTAAAAGGAACCTGGAGTGCATGGGCAGCATACAATCATTCTTTTAAAGAAGGTATTAGTGCTGATAATGCCTATTATAATGCAGGTGTAAATTATAATGGAAGAAATTTTAGTGCAGTCATTGATATGGGTAATCTGGGTACCAATTTTTATACCGATATGGGATTTGTAGAACGCATCAATAATTATGACGCAGACCGCGACACTTTAATTAGAATGGGATTCAAACAGGTCTTCAATAATTTTGGTTATAAGTTGTTCCCCAAAAAAGGAAAAGTAAATCAACATAGTTTACAACTAACCAATTTTCTGGTATTCAACCCAGACAATTCACTCAATGAACGAACCAATGAATTGGAATACCAAATGCAATTCAAGAATACTGGTTTTCTTTTTGTAACCGGTTCTGTGAATGAAACCAATTTGTTATACGCCACTTCTTTTACTGACGCCAAACCCATTCCAAAGGGTAATTATACATACAACCAATTTGGATTTGGATACCGATCTGATTTTAGAAAAGCAATCAATATTATGGTGCGCTTGAATGGAGGTGGATTTTACAATGGCAATTACCAAGGAATCAGCACTACCATTAATTTGCGTAAACAGCCACACTTGAATGTGGCCCTGCAATTGAACTATAACCGTTTGCAATTCCCTGAAGGATATGGTAGTGATGAACTGTTTTTGATTGCACCTAGAATTGAATATAATTTTAGTACCAAATTATTCTGGACTACTTTCTTACAATACAATACACAGCGCAATAATTTCAATATCAATAGTCGCTTGCAATACCGCTACAAACCCATGAGTGATTTCTTCTTGGTGTACACAGACAATTATTATACGGATCCGCTGTTTCGGAACAA
>NCHJ01000117.1 GCA_002256765.1 Bacteroidetes bacterium 24-39-8 | reverse complement strand
CCAGAATAGTGGTCATACAGATAACTGAACGCAGATTGGCTCCGTTGTTGCAACAAGAGTACCAATTCTGGTTCGCTGTATGTTTGAATCAGATCCAATAGCTGGTTTCCGGATAATTTGTTGTAACAGATACGGTATTGAGGGAAGTTTGGATTTATCCCACCAAGGCACTGTAAGCATCGCTTCCCATTAAGGCAGCTACTTCTTCTACATTGGCTACTTCCATTTGAATCATCCAACCGTCTCCATATGCGTCAGTATTCACCAATTCTGGTTGTTTTTCCAACAAAGGGTTGATAGCGGTAACGGTTCCTGCAACAGGCAGGAATAGGTCACTCACGGTTTTCACTGCTTCTACGGTACCAAACACTTCTTCAGCAGCAAGGGTCTTGCCAACAGTATTAATGTCTACATACACAATATCACCCAATTCATGCTGGGCAAAATCGGTGATGCCAATAGTGGCCACATTGCCTTCTAATTTAATCCATTCGTGGTCCTTAGTGTACTTCAGTGTTGCAGGAAAATTCATGTTTTGAGTTTTAGTATTGCAAATATTGGATAAATATTCGTTTAAAATCCGCTTTGTTCAAAATAGAGTAATACATGGTCCTTGATAAAATTTTCTTGTTCATGGAGAACCATACTTGGCATTTCTTTGACCTGTTTAAAATGAGGCCAACCATCCTCGTCTTTTCCCTCATTGATATAATAGCCACTTTGTCCCAAAACGGTACAAACAGCCACATGCATCAGGTCTTGCTTCTGTTCCTTGCTAATTTTCTCTACTATAAATCCGGTTTCTTGCATCCCAATCAGGAACAAAACCGCTTCCAAATCTGGCTTTTTGCCAAATTTTTCCAACAATTTGGCCTCTAAAGCCCACCAACGCTGTTGTAAATCGTCTTGCATATACATTCTGCAAAGGTAAACCATGCAAGCTTGCCATCATCAGGACACATGAGTTATATTTGCAAAAATTGATTGTATGTTACAAGTGCAGGTTCTTAGGAACAATACGGATGAAGTGAAGCAAAAACTGGCCAAAAAGCAGTTCAAACAACCCGAATTGGTAGATCTAATCATATCATTGGATGATGAGCGCAAGCGTTTACAAAATGAATTTGACCAAACCCAGGCCAAGGTAAATGCAGCTTCTAAAGAAATAGGCAAGTTCATGGCCCAGGGTAATAAAGAAGCAGCAGAAGCCACTAAAACAGATGTGGCAGGTTGGAAAGCAGCTTTGGAACCCCTGAAAGAGCAGATGGTCAAAGTGGAAGAAGAATTGCAAGCCAAATTGGTATTATTGCCCAATCTTCCAGCTACAGCTGTACCAGAAGGCAAAACGCCGGAAGAAAATGAAGTAGTCAGAGAAGGTGGTCAAAAACCTGCTTTGTATGCTGGTGCCGTTCCGCACTGGGACCTGATTAAACAATATGATCTAGTAGATTTTGAAACTGGAGCTAAAATTACCGGTAGTGGGTTCCCGCTCTACAAAGGAAAGGGTGCCAAATTGCAAAGGGCACTCATCAGTTATTTCTTGGATTATAATACTGCCGCTGGTTACACCGAATATATTCCACCCTTTATGGTCAATGAAGCCAGTGCATTTGCTACAGGTCAGTTGCCAGATAAAGAAGGACAGATGTATCACGCTACGGCGGATAATTTTTATTTGATACCTACGGCTGAAGTTCCAGTAACCAATATTTACAGAGACACAATTGTAAAAGAATCCGAACTGCCTATTAAAATGACGGCCTATACCCCTTGCTTTAGAAGAGAAGCAGGAAGTTTTGGTAAAGAAGTAAGAGGATTAAATAGGGTACACCAGTTTGACAAAGTAGAGATTATACAACTGGTAAAACCAGAAACATCCTATGCTGTGTTAGATGAAATGGTGTTACACGTAGAAAACCTTTTGAAAGCTTTGCAATTGCCTTATAGAATCTTAAGACTTTGCGGGGGCGATATGGGTTTCACTTCTGCCATTACCTATGACTTTGAAGTATTCAGCGCTGCTCAAGAGCGATGGTTAGAAGTAAGTAGTGTTTCTAATTTTGAAAACTACCAGACCAATAGAATGAAATGCCGCTATAAGGATGAGACAGGCAAAACGCAGTTAACACATTCACTCAATGGTTCTTCTTTGGCCTTGCCTAGAATTGTGGCTTGTTTGTTGGAGAATTTTCAAACAGCAGAGGGTATTGAATTGCCAGAAGTGTTGCGTCCTTATTTTGGTGGTACTACTATCCAATAAAATAGGCTGATTGCATTAATTTATATTCCCCGGTAACGGGGTAAAACCCATACCATGCTTGCTAAAATTTTCAAGAGAATTCTCTATGTTGTTCTAGGAATATTTTTGCTGCTCAATATTATGGCAGCTTTTCATTCACACAAGTTTACCCATTTTTATGCAGGAATTCCAAAGGCTAAAAAGCCGGAAGAAATGACTGCCTTAGAAAAAACAAGCGCTATATTTTTTGGTAACAAATTCTCCAAATCTAAAGTAGTAGACAGTTTTACTATTCCACATCAAACAATCAATCTTGTAACTGCAGACAGCATGCATTTGGAATCTTGGTATGCCAAGGCCGATAGTAACGTTAAGGGTACGGTGCTGATGTTTCATGGACATGGTAGTAGTAAGAGTGGCATTATTGCAGAAGCTACTGCCTTTCATCAAATGGGTTGGAATGTGTTGGTAACCGATTTCAGGGCGCATGGCAATAGTGAGGGTGAAGTTTGTACCATTGGTGCAAATGAAGCCAAAGACGTTAAAGCAGTATATGATTACGCAAGGGCTTTGGGAGAAAAAAATATTGTCCTTTACGGAATTTCTTTAGGCGCATCAACTATTCTTACGGCAGTTGACCATGAGGGTATAAAGCCTGAAAAAGTAATATTAGAAATGCCTTTTGGTACCCTGGTAGATGGCGTAAAAGGCCGCTTGCGCATGATGCATGTACCTGAGCAACCCATGAGTACTTTATTAGCTTTTTGGGGTGGGGCAGAACAAGGATTCTGGGCATTTGACCATCGCCCACAAGACTTTGCTAGCAAATTAAATTGCCCTGTTTTATTGCAATGGGGCTTGAATGATCCAAGAGTTACCCAAACAGAAACCAATGCTATTTTTAAAAATTTAGCAAGTCATGATAAATTACTCATGGTCTATGCCCGTTCTGGACATCAAAGTTTGTTGAAAAACGAGCAAGCAAAATGGATGAGTACGGTGGGGAATTTTTTGCATTAATCTCTGGGTTAGATAGCACCCATTAAGTCTACAATTTAACGCTGAATAGTAACCGTAGTTCCAATGGGGAGCAGGTTGAATAATTCCTGTATATAATTGTTCTTGGTGCTAATGCAACCTTCAGTCCAGTTTTGGTATTGGTCAATGGCATAGTCTTCATGCGGCCAAACCCCATGTATACCAATCTCTCCTCCAATTTTTGCATTGGAAGGAATTAAACCCTGTGCTTTTCTAATGTTGAATTTTTCCTTGCTTTCTGCATTGGGATAATCTATACCCATAAATCTAGACCACTTGTGCGGACTCTTTTTGGCAATAATATGAAAAGTTCCTTCTGGCGTTTTTCTATCGCCTTGCATCATTTTATCACCCAAGTCCTTGCTACCAAAAACCACAGGATAACTAGAAATCCATTCTCCCGTACTGCCATCAAACAATTGTAATTCGTACTTACTTTTAGTGACAACTACAAAATAACTATCCTTGGTAGCATGAGCTGCATCTGGATAATATTTGGGCAGCCTAAATGAAGTATGTAGGGCTATTATGCCTACCATCATTAGAAAAATACTGCCTTTTTTCATGTTTGGGTTTAGAATATTAAACGCAAACTACAGCAAAAGATTGTTAGGAGCCGGTTAAATCGGCATTAACTAAGCCGTTTTTAGTCATTTGGGCTCTTGTCTTAGGTCTTCCAACTGGCTGTCTCAAAAAAAAGCACCCCCTAGAGAGGGGGTGCGCGATAACATGAGAAAGGGACAATCCCTTAAATTTCTACCAACTGCTAAAACGGATCCCTACCGTGTAAGGGTATTGTTCTACGCGGGTAATATCTTTTTGAAGTCTATTCAAGCTGTAAGAACCATAGAGTCTTACAGGCCCAATGCCTATTTCTCCAATAGTTGCAAAACGCCATGGTTCAAAGTTGAAATTGCCATTGGTTTTTTGCTTACCTCTTTCTGCGCTAATTTGTTTGTTACGGCTATCTACCAAATAACCAGCACTCATACCTACACTAAAATTGAATCCTCTTCTTCTGTCAGGCGTTGTGTTAATATGTAGCATCAAAGGAACAGTGATATAACTAACATAGAGTTTGTTCTTGGAGAAAGAAATACTATCGTTGTAAACATAGTTAGAAGCGTCTTTTCTATAGCTTAATCTTGAATCATAACGGTAATTATACATTTCATAACCCAAACCATATTTTAGGTTCACCACGTGTTTTACTACGTTGAGTTTTTGCATAAATAACCAGATATTAAAGTTGCTAGACTTTCCAGTGTTCAGGGCATAACTTGATTCACTTACTTTACCATCTTGAGGACGCAGCGTTTTGAAATAAGAACCTGCTTGTGCATAAGCATAGTCTGTTTGATCACGATAGTTGGCAAATCCCAAATCCATGATCCACCAATTGGTTGTGATATTGCGCTGTCTTCTAGGAACGCGTTCAATTTTCACGTCAACGGTTTTATCCCAGTCTTTCCAAACATTGCTGCTATTTGAACTGATTTCACCTGGTTTGTTTTTCTTGATGATCACAAAATTTCCCACCCTTACGGTATCGGTATTGGCTGATGCAATAATGCTGGTATCTTTTTGTGCATTTCCTGCCTTAGCAATCATAAAGATTACTGCAATGAGTACTAGTTTTTTCATGGTTCTTGGTTTTAACTTATTTCAATGTGCGGGGACTGGCATTTTCATTGCGATCATCCTCCGATTTGATTTTGCTTTTAAAAAGATTTCCGGCTTTTCTAAAAAAGCCACGTAATTTATCACGGTTTAATTCTAAGTTACCTAGGTACAAACTTTTATTTTCATCGTCTGTGTCTAACTCTTTATACACGGTCTGCTGTATTAGGTTTGCATCATTACTACCATCTGGAGTAGCTGTTGCTTGACCTAATTGGTTGGCGTGATCTGCATTATCTAAAATAGTAGGAACTGGATTATTGGAAGCAATACTATTAATTGGTTGTTCAACAATGGCAATTTCAGTTGTAGTAGCATTTGCATTGTCCTCATTATTAGGCAAAACGGTTGAGGCATTATTGCTAGTTGCAGCAAGTTCCAAAATAACTTGTTTGTTATTGTTAGACAAGGGCACTTGGTTTGCTAAGTTTGTCTGACTAGCCATTGATTCAGTGCTAATGGATGCATCAGTAAGCTTGGGTTTGAGCTCATTTACCTTAGATGGCAAAGTTTCCATTTTGCCAGACTTTACCATGGGTTCAATTTGCTGACTATTGGGTACCAGATTCCAAACCAAAACCACCAAACCTATCATAGCAGCAGCCACAGCCATTCTTCGCCAGCCTATGGCCACAGGTCTGCGATCTTCTTTTTGATATAATACAGACTTGTCTCCAAAAGAAATGATTTCCTGGGGCAATTTGGTTTGTTGCAATTGGTCAAAAACAACTTGCAATTCAGGGTGTGCTATTAAAAAAGCCTTTGTTTGTTCGTTTTCTTCTTCCGTTAATTCCTTGTCTATGAAAAGCAAAAACTGTTCTTCATAGTTAATTTCATTAATAGCATTAGACGCGGTACGATAAAGGATTTCTTTGTCTAAAAAATTAATGCTGTCTTCCTCAGATAGTTTGGTTTCCAATAATGCATCCAATTCTGAACCAAGATCACTGTTTTCCAATGCAAAGCGTTCTACCGCCTGCATCTCTAGGGTAGACAGCTCACCGTCTACATAGAGTAGGAAAAAGTTTTCGTAATTGGTTCTATTGATCTGCATCTTATTAATTGCTATTGGTACTATCTAACATTTTCTGGGCTTACCAGATAACTGCGCAAGGCCAATCTGGCTCTGTGCAGGTATACTTTTACTTGACTACTATTTAAACCCATGATTTCTCCTATTTCTTCATAGGAATAACCTTCATAGTCTTTTAACATGACCAGACTTTTCTGGGTTTCATTCAATCTGTTCAAGGCTTCCATTAAGGTCTGTTTCAATCGGCTATTTCCCTGTTCTACACTTTTGCCATCTTCCAAGAAACTATCTTTCAATTCAATTCTTTTAACCTTTCTAATATGGTCAATCATCTGATTGTATGCTACCGTAAACAAATAAGATTTTGATTTTGTATTGTCTACGGACTCCCTGTTACGCCACATTTTTTCAAAAGCTGTTTGTACAATATCCCTTGCGTCCTCTTCATGGCGGAGGTTTTTTACAATAAACCGATACACATTATCAGCATATTGGGTTACACAAAGGTTGTATTCTTTCTCAGTCATTGTAGCAGGGATATCTAAATGGTTGCTTGTATAGGTTATACGATTAGCAAAAACTAATGTTACAGTGCAAAGAAAAAATAATTAGTTGTCCTAGCCTTACCGTTCAGATAAAAGCTGGTTAGAGCTTAAAAAGATAAATGATAACCCCAGTGATGGTCAAAAATAGGAGTACAGAGAAATTGAAGTAGCGAGAACCATTGTTGGCAATCTTTTCTTGTTGCTCAGGCGTCTTTTTTAAATACTCTAAGATGGTTTTCTCAAAGGTTTCTTTGTCTCCGTAAATTGTAAAAGCAATCAGATAAATGATAGATAGAATCACCATCATGCTTACCCTGCCAGCAATTTCATAATAATGTAACTGAAACAATGTGTCATACACAACATCTGGTTGGTTGTGCAACTTAAAATAAATGAAATATCCCCCCAATGCAGACAAAATATTGCAAATCCAAGCAATGCCAATACGATGGACACCGCCATTTTTGGTCTCACGCACCCGGTTTTGCAACCTAAGATTGTAATAATCCAAACATATTAAAGATTTGAATATATTCATAGTTCGGGTAATCGCTACTAATTTACAGAACTAACGTTGAATGTTAAGAGAATGTTGTTCAGATTATGAATACTACTAATGCAAATAGAAATATTAGACAAATAGCAATAAAAAAGCCCCGAAACTGGGGCTTTTTTATCATTAATAATCAATCACTTGTTCCTGAATAGCTGCTGGAATTTCTCTCCATTCGTATTGCTGGTTCCTCAATTGAGGTTCAAAACCTGCTTCTTTAATGGCTTCCTGCATGGTTTTATAGGTAAAACGGTGAGGAGCACCTGCGGCACTTACCACGTTTTCTTCAATCATAATACTTCCAAAATCATTGGCTCCCGCGTGCAAGCAGATTTGGGCAGTTTGTTTACCTACGGTTAACCAGCTGGCTTGAATATTCTTCACATTGGGTAACATAATCCGGCTAATGGCTATCATTCTAATATACTCATCTGGGGTAGTTAGGTTCTGTACCCCCCTAATTTTAGCCAATAGGGTGTCTACGTCTTGGAAGGTCCAAGGAATAAAGGCAAGGAATCCTTTGGCATCGGCCGGTTTACGGCTTTGGGTTTCCCTAATTCTCACTAAGTGAATAAATCTTTCTTCTAAGGTTTCTACGTGACCAAACATCATGGTGGCACTAGTAGTAATATTCAAATTATGCGCTTGGTGCATGACTTCTAGCCACTCATCGGCCCCACATTTACCTTTAGAAATCAGTCTTCTAACCCTATCTACTAAAATTTCAGCCCCAGCACCTGGTAAGGAATCCAATCCAGATTCTTTTAAGGCTTTCAAAGTATCATAATGGCTCATTTTTTCCAATTTGGCAATATGTGCCACTTCTGGTGGTCCCAGTGAGTGCAATTTCAAATGGGGGTATTCCTGCTTAATGGCACGGAAGGTTTTGGTATAGAAATCTAGTCCTAATTCTGGATGGTGGCCGCCCTGTAACAATAATTGATCTCCACCATATTTCAAGGTTTCTTCAATTTTCTTGCGATATGTAGGCATATCCGTGATATAGGCTTCTGCATGTCCGGGTATTCTATAGAAATTGCAAAACTTGCAATTGGCAATGCAGACATTGGTGGTATTTACATTGCGGTCAATCTGCCAAGAAACCTTGCCATGTGGTACTTGAATCTTTCTTAATTCATCTGCCACATGCATTAGTTCTGTTAGAGGAGCGTGTTCAAAAAGAAACATCCCCTCTTCAATGCTTAGGAACTCAAAAGCCAAGGCTTTTTGGTATAGGTCTGCTAATTGCATTCTTTCAAATTTTGTTCGAATGCAAAGTTAGGGGCTTGTATTGGTTTCAAACCTTTTTTACCGTTTATAGTTATATAATTCAGTTTATCTAATGCCTTTAAACAGCAACTAGAAAATTGTTATATTCAATACATGAACCCTAAACTCTTGCCATGGCTATTGGGAATGCTATGCACCTGCTTTCAATTGCAGGCTCAGGAAGAGTTTGTCCAAGAACCAGCCAAACACTTGACCAAGTTTAGGTTTAGTCAATTAAGTGGGGGTATTATTTTAATCAATGCCAAGCTAGATAATTATCCGGATTCACTCAATTTTGTACTAGATACAGGTAGTGGAGGTATTTCATTAGATTCAGCTACTGCAGCAGAATTAAAAATACCCCTGACCAAAACAGAAAGAACTATTAGGGGAATAGCTGGTATGCGTACCGTTGATTTTGCCTACGACCATACTTTAAAATTGCCCGGATTAGACGTACCACATTTGGACTTTCATATCAATGACTATGAACTTCTTACTAGTGTTTATGGTGTAAGAATTGATGGGGTAGTAGGTTTTAGTTTTTTCCGTAGATATATAGTTAAGATTGATT
>NCHJ01000116.1 GCA_002256765.1 Bacteroidetes bacterium 24-39-8 | reverse complement strand
AGTCATCATTGAAAAAAGGAACTTGGCCATAATCGGCCACCACAAAGCCTTTGCCATAAATCTCATCAATAGATGAAATGGCAAATTTGGTTAAGGAAGGATTATTTTGAATGGTAGGATTTTCTTGGATAAAAGAGACAGAAAGCAGTTTTGAAGCATGCTTAGATTGACCAATAAGTTGCTTGATGGTAGGGATAATCTTAACTAAGTTGGCAGCATTGGTTTCATACAAATCTGTAGCCAAAATGCGCTCATTCTGCTCAATATAGTTGCTAAAGGGTTGGTTGATGATACAATAATCTTTGAAAATGGTATTGGCATTGGATAGACCAATTTTAGGATCAACCGTATATTGCATTTCCCATGGTTTACTATTGGGTAAAGACCTAGATAAACCCGTAGAAAGGATAGTATTTATTTCTTGTATGGCTTCAGGAGTCAATTCATTTTTGAAACTTAGTTTGACCCTTTTTTGATAGGCAAATATTTCATTTGCTTTGACCATAATTTGTCCGGCTGGAATAGCCGTTATATGTAATCCGTATATTTCTGCTATTGACATTTGGGCAACCAAATTGTCCAACATTTTTTTAGCACCTACAAAGGTTTCTTCCTCTGGTTGAAAGATAAAATAGACAGTGCCATTGAATAATGCTTTGTTTTTTGATAATACTTCTGCCATGCCTAAAGCAATGGCCATATGAATATCGTGTCCACACCCGTGTTGAACGCCAGGTTGAGTTGATTTAAAATCAACGGGGTCTGGAAAATCATTGGGCAATGCATCCATATCTGCTCTCCAAGCAATTTTTTTGCCTGGTTTAGCACCTTTTAAAATGCCGATGATGCCATAGCCATTGGCGGGAGTTTTCACTTCTAAACCTAGCTGCAACAGATGCTGTTTTAGAAAAGCTTGGGTTTGCTGTTCTTTTCCAGCTAATTCTGGATGCTGGTGTAGGGTTCTTCTAATTTGAACCAGTTTTTCAGCAATTTGGTCCGTGGCTGCTTGAATGGATTGGTGAGCGGTGGGGATGTTCTGCTTTGGCTGTGCCCAGATATTGGTTTGAACTATTAGAACCATCCAACAAGAGAGGAGGCCAAAACGGAAATTATTGCTCATGTATCATTTTTTAATCTGCCAATCTATCCAAGATTTCTTCATGCTAGTATTATTTGCTACCAGCTAGCAACAATTATTACAACGCTTTTACCAAACGGATAATACCAGTAGTCTGGTGCTGACCACTCATATCATTCTTGTTTTCTACTTTGGCTGTGTTATCAGATTTAGGGGCATCATTGCGTAAATAAGCAAATGTGATAGCTGGAACAAAAGCGATAATGGCAATTACTTGGGCTGAGAATAAGAACTTTTTCATGGTTGTTTGTTTTAAGTGTTTTTGGTTTGTTTTACTTTGATAGAACAAAGATAGGGTGATATTTGGTACTGTGCAACACATAGTACCTCCCAAAGGAAGGTAATATTCTAAGCAAATTAATGTGCAATGCTTTGGAATGCAGTAAATACAAGGCTTTCAGCGATTTTGTCTCTGAAAAAAATATTTTTAGGATTGTGACGAGTGGATATTTACCGTGATGAACAGCTGTTAGTTAGGGCCAACCCCGTCTTTTTCAGGGCTGAACGGTGGCCATTTTTGGCTGATATGGACAAATAATGAGAAAATCCTGTATTTTGAAGCACAAACGAAAACTAGTTAATATGAAAAGACGCATTTTTTTACTGACCCTAGTTGCGGGTCTGTTCTTAACCTTATCGGCCAGCGCACAAACTCCAGCCCCAGATTCAGCAAAAGTACCTATGGACTTTTATGTAGGTAATTGGAAAGTACTGATGAAAGAAACCCCACAGGGCGATGTGAAACTGCTTTTTAAGGTAGAAAAGAAAGGAGAGGAGCTTGCTGGTGTAGTGCAAGACACCACCGGAAAAGAAATTACGGTAATTAGTAAGATTGAATACGCCAGTGATGAAGTGACCATTTATTTCAGCGCAGCTGGATATGATTTAAGCTTAACCCTGGCCAAAAAAGACGAAGACCATGTAACTGGTTCACTCATGGCCATGTTCCAAGCAGAAGGAGAAAGAGTAAAAGAAGTTAAATAAGGGAATAGCTGGTTAGATGGATGGGAAGATTTAAGCTTTAAAGCTCTCCGCCATCTTGGTGCAGATATCAGACTCAATCATCTGACCAGCCAATACCAACATATTGTTGAAAGCATTGGCAGAACTAATGCCATGACCCAAGATCACAGGTTTGGCCACACCTAGAACAGGAGAACCGCCATAATTCTCATAATGGAAGCGGTTAAAATAAGCGTCCTGTTCAAAATTGCGCAATTGGGCAAGGTCATATACAGACTCGGCCATTTTCAGGATAATATTTCCAGTAAACCCGTCACAGACAATCACGTCTGTCTTGGTGCCAAAAATATCACGGCCTTCCATATTACCTATAAAATTAATCTGGCTATTCTCTTTTAAGATAGGGAAGGTAGCTTGGGCCAATAAATTACCCTTGCCTTCTTCTTCACCCACATTTAGCAAACCAACTTTGGGGTTGGCTACATTTAGAATATGTTGGGCATACAAACTACCTAAAATAGCAAACTGGTTTAGTTGCTCTGGTTTGCAGTCTGCATTTAGACCCACGTCTAAGATGACCCCTGTTTCTCCGTTTGATTTGGGAACCACACCAGATACACAAGGTCTGAGCACGCCTTCAATAGGTTTGATGCTAAACATGGCACCTACCAGCATGGCGCCGGTATTACCCGCACTGATAAAAGCATCAATCTTGCCAGTAGCCAAAAGATGAAATCCAATGGCAATAGAAGAGCGTTGTTTTTCTTTGAGGGCCTTGGTAGGATGTTCGTGGTATCCAATTACTTCCGGGGCGTGCACCAAATGCAAATTAGGCGATGCAACCTGATGCTCCTCTAATAAGGGCTGCACCTGGGCATCATCGCCTATGCAATAAATATGGGTCATACTATTGGCAATAGACAAGAATTGCTTCAAGCCTTTCACCGCCTCAAGCGGTGCAAAATCTCCACCCATCATGTCCAAGCCAATATTCATGCGCGGTAGTCTAAGTAAGTTGAACTAAAGGTTACGCTTTCAGAGGTGCTTTTTCAGCAACCAATTTGCCCTTGTAGAACAATTTACCTTCGCTAACGTGCGCACGGTGGCGTACATGTAATTCTCCAGTGGTAGAATCCTTGCTCAAAGTCACTTCTTGTGCTTTGTAGTGTGTTCTTCTCTTAGCGCTGCGCTGTTGAGAATGTCTGCGTTTAGGATTTGGCATAATTCGAAATTTATAAAACTAAAAAAAAATTAATCCAGGTTTTTAAACTGATCCAGTCCTTTCCAGACGGTTGTAGGCGGCTCTTTTAAAGCGTCTTCTTCCATCTTCCTCAATTTCTCCAACACTTCTTTGTTACATTTTGGTCCCCCAATTTCTGATTCCGCACACATTTTCTGTAGCGGGAAACTTAGGTTCACAAATTCAAAAATCCAATCGGCTAGGTGTAAGTGACTTTCACCACGGCTAATATAATATACGTCCGGATCTTCTTCTGTCTCATTCATCTGGTCAGGCTCTTCCACTATCTTAACAATAATGTTGAACTCGTCCCAAAGCTGCATGGGCAGGCCGTTTCCGCACCTATCGCAATTAACATCTGCACGTCCGTCAACGTCAAATTTTAACTGCATAAAACCGGTATTTTTTTCCAGTTTCAGTTTTACCTTGGCTTCACAGTTTTCAAAATCCTGCGGGCCATAGGGTGCAAAGAACTTATCGTTGATCTGGTATTCGTATTCATGAATCCCCGGCTTCAACCCCACAAATGCTATTTCAAATTCCCTCCGATGACTCATACTCCTTTTTTTAAAGGCTCGCAAAGGTAGGCCAAATCCACGGAACTGCCAAAGGAAAATCACCATGAATCAGCGGGCAATTTATCAACAGTTCTGGATTAACCAATAAAAACGCAAATTTGCAACCATGAGAACCGCTGCGAATATAACCCTAAAACAAAGTACGTCCTTGATTTTCTTGGGCACCGTAGCCCTTTTTCTCTTTGGTCTCTCTTATTTTCCTTATACCGTAGAAACCTGGTATTCAACGCTTTGGTATCCCAAACTGGGGCAGATCATGCGCCAAATCACAGCCAAAATTCCTTTTAGCTTGGGCGATATTGGCTACGTGCTTCTGGCTATCTATTTGATTGTGAACGTGGTACGCTTTATTATACAGGGGGCTGGGGCCCGATTTCCGCTAGATTGGTGGACCTGGGGAGGATACAAAATCATAACATTCAGCCTCAAACTCTATATCTGTTTTAAACTGCTCTGGGGACTCAATTATAATAGAGAAGGCATTGCTTATCAATTATACCTACACCCCAAACCCTATACGGTAGAAGAGGTAACCAGTTTGACAAATGACCTAATTGATTCTTTAAATGCCACCCGAAAACTGATTCCAGATAGCATTTTGCCCCAACCCTCTATTGAACGAATCAAGGCCGAAGCCTTAAAAAATTATGCACGGGTAAGTAAAGACTATAGGTTTCTAAGCTACAAATACCCATCGGTGAAGAGAAGTTTGTATAGTGAAGTGGGAGATTATATTGGGTTCACGGGTTATTTTAACCCCTTTTCAGGTGAGGCCCAGCTCAGAACCGATATTCCCAGGGTGCTGATTCCTTATGTCTGTTCCCATGAAATGGCCCATCAATTGGGTTATGCTTCAGAGAGCGAAGCCAATTTTGTGGGTTATTTGGCAGCCAGTAAATCGCCGCAGGCCTATACCCGTTACAGTATGTACCTGGAATTATTTTCTTATGCGCAAGGAGAAGAGATTTTTCAATACGGTAGGAGCAAAGACTATCAAGCCTTTGACAGCATCATCCAACAAAACAGGCTTAGGCTAGACACCCTGGTTAAAAAAGAACGCAAAGAGATCAGAGAGTTCTTCCGCAAAAGACGCAAAGCCGTGGCCCCAGCTTTTAACAACCTCTATGACCAATACCTCAAGTTAAATAAGCAAGAAAAGGGCATAGAGAGTTATGACCAAGTGATTGGTTGGCTGATTGCCTATAAAAAGAAATACGGAAAAATCTAGGCTACTAGAATTTGTTCTTCCACATCATAGACTCCACGGGCTTATTGGGCTGACCAGAATATTTGGCATTGCCCTTCTGATTGTATTTTACTTCAATCTCGCCGTCTACGGGAAAATAGATCAACTGACCAATGGGCATACCCTTGTACACGCGCACGGGTTGTTTTACAGAAATTTCAAGGGTCCAGTTACCACAGAAGCCCACATCGCCCTTGCCGGCAGTAGCGTGAATGTCAATGCCCAAGCGGCCTGTAGAAGACTTGCCCTCTAGGAATGGCACGTGTGCATGGGTCTCAGTGTACTCTTCCGTTACCCCTAAGTAAAAAGCATGTGGCTGCAAGACAAATCCCTCATCCGGAATCTCAAAATGAGAAATGGTATTATGGGCTTTTGCATCTAGTTCTGCATTATCATATGTAGCTAGATTGGCTCCCAAGTGCACATCATAACTATTACTACCAAGGTCCTCTCTGTTATAAGGAACAATCTTGATGGTACCCTTCTCCATTTCTTCCAATATGCGCTTGTCAGACAATATCATGCTTCAATTATTTAGGTTAGGATGCAAATAAATCTTAAATCTGCATACCAAAATCAAACATTTCTAAGTGCCGCTGTTTTATCAACAAGATATCAACCAAACCACCCGTGCCGGGATCTGGCATTTGACCGAAACAGAGGATTTTTTTCTGGCCAAAGTACCCCTGACCAGGGAAATTACCCATCCGCACAAACGCTTGCAGCACTTGGGTGGCCGCTTTTTATTACCCTTTTTATTTCCGGATTTTCCGCACGAAGAAATTGAAATTGCTGATACCCGAAAACCCTTTTTGCCAACAGAGCAATACCATTTTTCTATTAGCCATTGTGGGGATTATGCCGCTGCCATAGTGAGCAGCAACCAACAAGTGGGCATAGACATTGAAATTATTACCGAGCGGGTACACAAGATCAAACACAAATTCTTGCACCCAGACGAACAGGCTTTTGCCGCTTCTTATCCCGAGAATCAACAAACCCGTTTGCTCACCCTCTTATGGTCCGTAAAAGAAGCCATGTTTAAATGGTGGGGCAGGGGAGACATAGATTTTAGTGAAGTGCTTTGGATAGATCCATTTATGTTACAAGACAAGGGTATTGTACAAGCCATGTTTCAAAAGCCCGGACATCTCTATCCCTTGCAATTACAATATAGATTCAAGCATGATTTGGTCTATGTGTGGATAGCTACTGATCCCATTTAGGAGGTACTAATCCGCTACACGAAAATTGGTCTTGGGAATCAGGTTCAAACTCTGCAGCAGCATCTGTTTCATTTGCAGTTTTACAATCTGGCCCATGGTCTCCGCTTTTAAAAACCTAGGTTGGTCAAAAAACTCCGCCAATTCTGTTTTGAGTTGCTCAATTTTCTCAGGCTTAGAAATCATGTCTCCACTCATGATATCTAACAATTCTTTGATCCTATATTTGGCCGATGATAATCTAAACGCCATCTGCGTTTTTTCCTCTGCCTGATACTGTTCAATAGACTCTTTGTTCAAGTGTTTACCTACAATGTCTACAAACGCTTTGTTCTCTTTAAAAAACTGTGGCAGGTACAAATTCTTTCTACCCTCATAAGACTGTTGGTCAAAATCAATGGGTCTAATCCGGTACTGAAAATCTACAATGTCTGGGGTAATATTCACCACAAAATTGTAAGAGCGCATATCGCCCAGCAAATGAGAAAAACAGCGCTCATTAAACTTGACAAATTCCTTGGCAAACCTGATCTGGTTGGTGCTTGGATGGTTGAGATAATCTTGGATAAAGATATCGCCCGGAATCCCCGGAATATGTTCTTCAATGAGGGTATCCTGAAAAGTAAAATACGTGATCCTATTGGGCGATAGCAAGTGTTCCAGTTCCAAACCATAGATCCTAGAGCTATCGGCCTTTTTAATATAATAGTGGTCGTAATTATCGTTGTACTTATTAATGATTCTAATGCGAATGGGTTGGCTATTGCCAAAAAAACAAAAGTCAATTCCCGCCACGTCTAAGTGGTTAATAAAACTCATGTCTCCCTTGGTTTTTAGGTAGGCATAGTTCTTAATCAGGTTCACCCGCAGGTCTTCCCAAAGGTGCATGTCATAGCTGGCTTTTTCCCAAGCCGTTTCCTTTCCATGTTTATCTCTAATGGGTAGGGTATAGGTAAAATGCAATAAATCTTCATACCTACAAGCCAGGTCTACTTCTCTACCATAACGCAGCAAATACTTACGCAGCGTGGCATTCACCGGAAAGATGGGCTTTTTCCTAGACGGCCTATTGGGCTGGTCGCTGGTCTTCTCGTTTTCGAATATATTAATCAAGTAGTAAAGGGTCTTGGTCTGTGAGATTCAAATTTACGGCATCTGCCCCAGCAATCCCTTCAATACTACCCTGAATATGTGCCGCATTGAGCAAAACCTTTTCCAATTGCTTTTCCCTGGTCTTCCACAATTTCTCCATAGCATTCCTTTCTACCTGAATACTCTGCTTCATCTGGTTAAACGCCTCACTTATAGCCTTCCACTGCAGGGAGAATTCCGTACCCGTTAAATAGTCATACAACATAACCATTTTATCACCCTTATTCTCCTGACTTTTCTTGGCATCCCAAACCTTCAAAATAGCATTCCTAAGCAGCAATGCCACACTCTTCACCTCTGCAAATGTGCAGATATAGACCCCATCTTTCTCCCCAAACCTTTCCATATCCTTAGGCAGGGCCTGCGTTACAATCACGGCCACATCGGCCCCCAGGCCACGCATATCAGCCTTTAATTTTTCAATCCAATCATTTGAAAAATCCTTGGTACGCTTACTCTCATAAATGATCTTACCCGCTTCTGCCCCCAGTTGGTTGCGCACCACCTGAATACAATCCGCTCCGCGCACACCCTTACCCACTTCATCAATCCTATCAAAAGGAAAAGTCCTCTCCAACAACTCTTCCAGCATCAGTTCCTGCACTTCACCCTGTAACTGCATAGAACCCTGCTCACTCTTACGCCGCATTTCTTCTGCCAGTCTTTTCTGGTCTTCCAATTGCTTCTCCAACTCCTTCACTCTCAGTTGGTGCTCCTGGTCCTTAATGCTCAATTTCTCCGCCTCTTCCTTGACCAATTGTTCTTTCAACTTCTCTCTTTCCTGCATCAATTGCCGCTGCATTTGCACCTGCATTTCTGCCTCCTTATTCAGCAATGCCTGTTCCTTTTGCAAGAACTCCAATTCCTTTTGTCTAGCCGCTTTGAGCTTCTCTGCACTATCCGCCGCATTCTCCTCTAACAACCTCAATTTATTCTCAAAATCCTCTGCCACTTTCTTCTGAATACTTTGCTGCAAGTCAGTCTGCAATTGTCTTTTCTCCTGTTCTAAACGCTTATTGGCTTCCTCTTCTTTCTGCTTCAGTACCTGTTGAAAATTCTGTTCTTTTTGCTTGAACTCCGTCTCTTTTCCCTGCTTCCACTCAATCATCTGTTTATTCAGTTGATCCTTCATTTCTGCGCGCATACTCTCCCCAGCTTCAAACTGATTCAGACATTTAGGACATGTGATATTAAAACTGGACATTGATACTATTTTTCACAAAGTAAGCGGATAGCACCGAAAGAAAAAACTCCCCTATATTTGCAGTCCTCAAATCAGGTTTTTCTTAAGCATAAGAAAGCCAAACCATTCAGTTCCAACAAATTGGAACC
The DNA here is from genome assembly GCA_002256765.1 of Bacteroidetes bacterium 24-39-8. Classification (GTDB taxonomy): domain Bacteria; phylum Bacteroidota; class Bacteroidia; order Chitinophagales; family Chitinophagaceae; genus Sediminibacterium. The sequence continues at coordinate 66 of NCHJ01000116.1, read as the reverse complement.
CAACCTGCGGAGGTGGCGAAATTGGTAGACGCACTACTTTGAGGTGGTAGCGGGGTAACAGCCGTG
>NCHJ01000115.1 GCA_002256765.1 Bacteroidetes bacterium 24-39-8 | reverse complement strand
GAGACAACAGTCACTTTTTTGTTGAGAATAGTTTAGAGCTTTGGATTATTTTTAAGCAAGTGTTTTGAATTATAGTACTTATAAATTCTAAATAACTTATTCATTTTTAAAAACAAAAACCATGAATAAATTTGTAACAATTGTTTTGCTACTCTTAGCTTTTCAAGGGAATGGACAACCTCCAGGTGGACCAAGACCACCCAAGCCAGAGGAGCAATTAAAAATGGCCACTGAAAAGATGAATAAGGAGTTGAAATTAAATGCCAGTCAACAACAAAAAGTAAAAGCTGCCTACGGCGATTTTTTCAAAGAGATGGAGAAAATGCATCAGAAAAACCATCCACCTCAAGATGGACCACCCCCACCGCCAACTGAGGCTGAAAAAGCGGCTAGAAAAAAATTAGCGGCTTCAAGAGATGCCAAGGTAAAAGCCGCATTGACTGCGGATCAGTTTAAAAAATACCAGGAATTAGAGAAGACCATGCAACCTCCTAAAAGACAGGGCCCCCCTCCCGGAAAACCACAACTGTAATTTTGACTGATTAAATACTTGTTTTGAGAATGGATTATTGATTCAAGTTTAAACATCATTTAATAGGGCAGCCCCAAAAAAAAGACCCCTGTAGAAACAGGGGTCGTCTTCGATTGCTTGCCATATAAGAAAAAAGGTAATTCTGATTGATGATCAATCTCTGCTTAAGCGCTTTCCGATTGACATTGTAAAGATAGGGGAATAATTCATATTCAAAGTAAAAAATTTATTAATTCAACATATTTTTTTAATTTTTATGCAAAAAACAATGTTTTTGCTTCAAAAAATTAATATGCAATTAATTTATTATTTAAAAGAACTGTTGTAAAAATAGGTTTTTTACTTTGTAATATTTGTTAATAAACTGATAATCAATTTATTTTGCCCGGATAGATCTTTAGTGCCGCTTCCAAGCAATCCATCGCTTTATTTATATCGTTTAAATTTAATACGTAAGCTAGTCTTACTTCTTGCTTACCTAAACCTGGTGTTCCGTAGAATCCGGTAGCGGGTGCCAGCATTACAGTTTGGCCTTCATGACTAAAACTTTCTAGTAACCATTGGCAAAAAACATCCGCATCGTCAATAGGTAATTTAGCCATTGCATAAAAAGCGCCACCAGGATTAGGACAAAAGACCCCTTCCATGGCGTTCAGCCTAGTTACAATTAAGTCTCTTCTAGACTTATATTCAGCCTTTGTAGTGTCAAAATAATCCGATGGAAGATCAATAGCAGCTTCTCCAGCAATTTGAGCAAAGCTGGGTGGACTCAATCTTGCCTGAGCAAATTTCATTACCGCGTCTAAAACAGCTTTGTTTTTGCAAACAAATGCGCCAATTCTTCCACCACAGGCACTATAGCGTTTACTAATGGTATCCATGATGACCACGTTATCATCTATTCCAGTTAAATGGAGCGCTGAAGTTTGGGTTCCCTCATAGCAAAACTCTCTATATGCTTCATCAGAGAACAGATATAGGTTGTGTTTGAGCACTAATTCCTTTAACTGCTCCATTTCTGCTTGACTATATAAATAACCAGTGGGATTGTTTGGATTACAGATGACAATTGCCTTGGTTCTTGCGGTAATCTTTTTTTCAAAATCGGCTATGGCGGGAAGTGCAAACCCATTTTCAATATGAGAGGTAATGGGAACTACGGTTACACCCGCAGCTACCGCAAAACCATTGTAATTGGCATAAAAAGGTTCTGGTATAATTACTTCATCACCTGCGTCTAAACAAGCTAGGAATCCAAATTGAATGGCTTCACTACCACCCGTGGTAATGATAATTTGGTTGTGATCTACCTCAATACCAACGGACTTATAATAGTCAACCAATTTGCGTCTATAGCTTTCGTTACCTGCACTATGACTGTATTCCAACACTTTGAAATCGCTATTGCGTACAGCGTCTAAGACCATTTTAGGCGTTGCAATATCGGGTTGACCAATATTTAAATGATAGACTTTGGTGCCCCTTTTTTTTGCAGCTTCGGCAAAGGGAACCAATTTACGGATGGGTGATGCGGGCATGTCATGGCCGCGTTGGCTAATTTGTAACATGGGACAAAGATAATAGAGCCCCGTCTGTATAAAAAAGAAAACCATCCCAATTGGAGGGATGGTTTGTTAAATATTTGTAAGCTAGGTTTAAGACTTGGGCTTGGTTTTTTTATTGGCTGCGTCTAATTTAGCCTGTGTTTCTTTGTCCATTAATACTTCACCTTCAACGGTTAAAATATATGGCTGATTGCTATGGGCAAATTTTATGTTCACCGTTTTTTTGAAAATCCCAGACATGGCTGCATTATATGTGACTTTAATAGTTGCAGTTTGTCCTTTGGGTAGGGGTGCTTTGCTGTATACAGGATCTGTACATCCGCAATCTGCTTGAGCAAATTCAATGACCACAGGCTTTGCAGAAGTATTGGTATAAGAAAAAGTATAGGATGCAGGAACGCCTTTTTTGATTTTTCCAAATTTGTGGGTTTGCTCTTTAAACTTGATATCGGTTTGAGCAAAACTCAGGCTAGTGGCAAACAATGCCAAACAGAGCAGTATTGATTTCATAGTACTATTTTGTAAAATTAATTACCATTAGGAATTGAGGCTGGTTTTGACTTAGCAGTGCCATTATTGGTTGCCGGGGCAGGGGTTGCTTCTTGAACACCTTCACCTGTAAAAGTCAATTTTTTAGTTAAACCACCAGTAAAATAAACGTCTGTGTAACGGGTAAAAGCACCTACCACACTGCTATTAAAGCGTATAGTCATTTTTACAGTTTGACCTGGTCCAAATTTTTCATTGGGTACAAAACTAGGGGTAGTGCAACCGCAACCAGCTTGTGCTTGTAAAATGGATAAAGTGTCTTTGCTAATATTTTTGAACTCTACTACATATTCTACAGGCTTACCATAAGCAATCTTGCCAAAATTGTATGCTTCATTTTTAAATTCTATAACGGAGCCTATTTCTTTGGGTTGTGCACTGGTAGTTGCTGACTGGCTAAATACAGAACCTACTAAGAGGATTGTCATGGCCATCAGGAAGATCTTTTTCATATCAGGAATATTTTGGCCTAAATGTACCAATTCTAATTTTTTTGGAACCATGACTGACCATTTTTTTTGTCATTTTCAGTACTTTAACACAGAATATGGGGTCTGAAATGATTTTATGGGATAAACTGTTGAGAAATAAGGGCTTTTTGAAAACTAATTTCTGTTAGTCTATTCATCTTCTAACGTTATTTTTGCACTATGGAACTAACCACTTCTTTGGAACAAACCAACGATATGCTTTCTTTTGAAGGTTTTAGGAAAGCGGTGTTGGAAGATTATCGTTTTGCCGTGATCAGTAGGGAAACCTCATTGTTGGGAAGACGAGAAGTTTTAACCGGCAAAGCCAAGTTTGGCATTTTTGGAGACGGAAAGGAAGTGGCACAGGTGGCCATGGCAAAGTTTTTTCGCCAAGGCGATTTTAGAAGTGGTTATTACCGTGACCAGACTTTTATGTTTGCTTCAGGATTAGCCAGTGTAGAGCAATACTTCTCTCAATTATATGCTGATCCTCATAATGACCCCTTTAGCTATGGACGTCAAATGAGTTCCCATTTTGCTACGCGATTTGTAGACGATAATGGGAACTGGATGGATCTGGCTAATAGAAAAAATATCTCTTCTGATATAGCCCCAACGGCTGGGCAAATGCCCCGTGCCTTGGGTCTAGCTTTTGCTTCTAAAATTTTCAGAAATAATAGAGAGCTCCGTAAGTTAGACGCGTTAAGCCATAATGGAAATGAAATCTGTTTCTGCACCATTGGAGACGCCAGTACTACAGAAGGTCATTTTTGGGAAACCATTAATGCTGCAGGAGTTTTACAAGTACCACTAGCCGTTTTTGTCTGGGACGATGGTTATGGTATTTCTGTTCCAAAGAATTATCAAACCACCAAGGGTTCTATTTCTGATGCGTTAAAAGGATTGGAGAAATTAGAAGACACCAATGGCATTCGCATTTATAAAGTAAAAGCTTGGGACTATGCGGGTATGTGTGAAGTATTTGAAGAAGCTTTACAACGCGTAAGAGAAACCCATGTGCCCGTTTTGTTTCACGTAGAAGAAGTAACCCAACCACAAGGACATTCTACCAGTGGAAGTCATGAAAGGTATAAGAGTCAAGAAAGATTAGACTGGGAGAAAGAGTGGGATTGCATTAAAAAAATGCGTGAATGGGTGATTGAAAATAATTTGGGTAGTCAAGAAGAATTATTATCTATTGAAGCAGAGGCAAAAGAACATGTGCGTGAGCAAAAAGGATTGGCTTGGAACAAATATTTACAGCCCATCAAAGACCAGGTATCAGAAGCGGCCGAGAAGATTCAATCCATGATGATCAATGACATGGAAATCTATAATGGGCTTCAACAGATTGTTGCAGAATTATTGGCCAATAGGGAACCTTTAAAAAGAGACTTACACCGCGCCATAGCGCTGGCTTTAGAGCTGGCACCCAATTCTCCTTCTGCACCAGAGCTAAGGGATTACAATAAGGCCTTGGTTAAACAGAATGAATATTTACATACCAGTCATCTCTATAATGAGACTCCTAAGTCTGCTTTAAAAGTAGAACAGGTGAAACCCTTGATCTCTTTTGATGCGCCATTGGTAAATGGATTTGATGTATTGAATAAATATTTTGACGCACTCTTCACGGCCAATCCAAAAGTATTTGCATTTGGTGAAGACGTGGGACATATTGGAGACGTGAACCAAGGCTTTGCTGGTTTACAAGACAAACATGGTCCGGATAGAATTATGGATACGGGTATTAGAGAGTTAACTATTGTGGGACAAGCCATAGGACTGGCTTTGCGCGGACTAAGACCTATTGCAGAGATTCAATATCTTGATTATTTACTCTATGGTTTACAACCTTTGAGTGATGACGTAGCTACTACACATTTCCGTACCCGTGGTATGCAAAGTGTTCCATTAATTATTAGAACTAGGGGCCATAGATTGGAGGGTATTTGGCATAGTGGATCGCCCTTGGGCCTTGTAATTAATGCACTCCGTGGTTTATATGTTTGCGTTCCTAGAAATATGGTGCAGGCCGTTGGTATGTATAATACTTTGTTACAAGCCAATGATCCAGCTATTGTGATTGAGTGTTTGAATGGCTATAGACTCAAAGAAAAAATGCCTGCTAATTTAATGGAGTACACCATTCCATTGGGTGAACCAGAAGTGATTAGAACAGGAACAGATATTACCATTGTTTCATATGGTTCTGTGCTACGCATTATTGAAGAATCGGCTCAGCGTTTGGAGAAAGAAGGCATTAGTTGTGAGATTGTAGACGTGCAAACCTTATTGCCATTTGATTTGAATCATTCCATTGTAGAGTCACTCAAAAAGACCAATCGGATTGTCTTTATTGATGAAGACGTACCAGGTGGAGCATCGGCCTATATGTATAATATGGTCATGGAAAAACAGGGTGGATACAAATGGTTAGACGTAAATCCTAGAACCATTACGGGTAAACCTAATAGGCCTGGCTATGGTAGCGATGGTGACTATTTTAGCAAACCCAATGCAGAAGAAATTATTGAAGTAATTAGAGAAATGTGCAACGAATAGGATTGCAATGGTACTAGTCTAAAAAAAGCGCTTTCAATGCGGGACTGGGAACCCAACAGGATTCCTGTTTGCCAAACCAGCGATACCTGTTTTTAGCAATGAAATTATAAACAGCGTCTCGGATAAATTTTGGGACAATGATAAAACCATACAAAAGGGGCCATCCACCGGATAGTCCCTTTGTTGTTTTTAGGGCTCCAGTAGAACGGGTAAATACTTCTCCGTTTTCGTATAAAATAAAACTACTCAAATCAGTGGTAGATAAACCTGCTTTTTGCGCAATGGCTTGTCCATAGCTACTTTGAAGGGATGCAAATCTAAAATGATGCGTTGGATCCCTGGCAATGACAAACTGTACAGACGCGTTGCAAAGATTGCAAACGCCATCAAATAATATGACTGGGTGTTCTTGGGTTTTCATAAAAAAAGCCGTCCAGAGTATTCGAGACGGCTATAAAGTTAACAATATTCGTTGCTATAAGTTTAACCCATATTGTGGAAGACCTTGTTCACGTCTTCATCTTGCTCCAAGCGTTCAATGAGCTTACTCACGTCTTCAGCTTGTTCATCAGTTACAGGAACAGTGGTGGTAGGAATCCATTCTAATTCTGCACTTAGTGGCGTCAGGTTCTTGTCTTCCAAGGCTTTTTGCAAGTTGCCAAAGTCAACAAAAGCACAACGCAAAACTAAGATGGGATTACCATCGTCATCCGCACTTTCTCCCAATTCATCCAAACCATGGTCAATTAATTCCAATTCCAGCTCATCCATATCCAAGCCTTCTAGCTTTAATTTGAATACGCCCATTTTCTTGAATTGGAAACTTACGGCACCACTATTACCCAATGCGCCATTTCCTTTGTTGAAATGACTTTTCACATTGGCTACAGTTCTAACGTGGTTGTCAGTAGCAGTTTCTACCAGCAAAGCCACACCGTGTGGAGCGTAACCTTCATAAAGAATTTCTTCATAGTTGCTGGTATCCTTACCCATGGCGCGCTTAATAGCTGCTTCTACACGGTCTTTGGGCATTCCCACACTCTTGGCATTCTGGAAACACCTACGCAGGGCTGGGTTGGTAGATACATCTGGTCCGCTTGCTTTTACGGCAATCACAATTTCCTTACCAATTCTGGTAAATTGCTTGGCCATTCTGTCCCAACGGGCAAACATGGTTGCTTTTCTTACTTCAAATATCCTACCCATAAAATGCTTTTAGCTTTGTTAATTAGGTTGGCAAAATTAGCATATTGAAACTTAGTAGCCAAGTAGAAAGAAAAACGCCCATCAGATATGGTTAACCTGACGGGCGTTTCTATTAAGCTATACTAATTAGTGCTTTTCAAAATCAGATGCTTTTGGAATAATATCACTTGGATTTTGAAGTTTGCTTCTTTTCTTAGAGTATAAGAAGTAAACAATTAAACCAAGGGCCATCCAGCCAAATGCCACTTTTAAAGTAGTGGAATCCAATACCAAGATCATAGAAGTACAAACAATCACACCCAAAGAAGATACAATTGGAACCAATGGGGTTTTGAATGGACGCTCTAGTTCTGGAGATTTAACACGTAATACCCAAACACCAATACTTACTAGTACAAAGGCGAATAGGGTTCCAAAAGAGGTAAGGTCTCCGGCAACGTGTCCTGGAACAAATGCCGCAAACAATCCTACAAATACAAATAGAATAATATTGGCTTTATAAGGCGTTTTGAATTTAGGGTGCAATTCTCCAAATGCTTTTGGAATTAGACCGTCATTACTCATAGAGTAGAAAATACGGCTTTGTCCCATTAACATTACCAAGATTACAGAGGAGAAACCAGCCAAGATGGCAACGGTTACTGCCTTAGCTAACCATCCGTATCCAGTCATATAAGTACTAATGGCATAAGCAACAGATGCTTCGCGGCCTTTTTCAGGATCCACAAAATCTTTCCAGTTAGCAACACCGGTTAATACGTGACCAAATAAGATATACAAAACGGTACAAACTACTAGTGATCCAAGGATTCCAATAGGCATATCGCGCTTTGGATTTTTGGCTTCTTGAGCAGCAGTAGAAACGGCGTCAAAACCAATAAAGGCAAAGAACACCACGGCAGCACCACCAAGTACACCACCCCAACCATGTTTGTTGAAAGGAGAGTAGTCGGCAATGACTTTACCAGCACTATCCAATACTGGAGCTGTTCCTTCTGGAATCAAGTATGGCGTATGGTTCTCTGGTCTAATAAACTGCCAACCCACGGCAATAAAGATCATTACAATACCTACTTTGATAAACACAATAATGGCGTTTACAATGGCAGATTCTTGGGTTCCTTTAATTAAGAGCAAAGTGATTAACAACAAGATAATCAAGGCAGGAGCATTGATCATACCTTGGTGCAATACACCGGCTGAATCAGTAAAGCTTTCAAAGGGGGAGTGACACCATTCATAGGGTATCTGCATCCCAAATAATTTATTGAGGTACTCGCTCCATGCAATAGATACGGTGGCAGCACCAAGCGCGTATTCCATAATCAGGGCCCATCCAATAATCCAAGCTACTAGTTCACCCAATGTTACATAAGAGTAAGCATAAGCACTACCAGCAATTGGAATCATGGCCGCAAACTCTGCATAGCAAAGACCTGCAAAAGCACAACCAATGGCTGCAATAATAAAGGAAATGGTTACGGCCGGTCCAGCAGATTGTCCTGCAGCGGCGGCGGTTCTAACAAACAAACCAGCACCAATAATGGCACCGATACCAAGGGCAATCAGGTTACCTGCTCCAAGGGTCCTTTTCAGACCGTCGGTAGATTCCTCTGCGCTTGCCAGCATGGCGGAAAGCGATTTTTTTCTGAATAAACTCATAAATAGGTTGGTTGGTTTCTCTAAATAAATAGTAACAACTGGCAAAATAAACAATTTAGGCTTTCCGCTTCAAAAACTTTTATAAATGAGCAAATGGCTAACCTCCGGTTTTTAAGTAGATATCTTATATTGCACAGCTAATGACCTAGACCATGCAGAAATCCAACAGGCTTACTTTATATATTATTATCTCCATGATTGCCGGGATTGTCCTGGGTTATGTAATACATCTGCAGGCCGGACCAGACTTTATTGCATCATTTTCCAAGAATATTAAGTTGCTCACCACCATTTTCCTGAGGTTGGTGCAAATGATTATTGCTCCATTAGTGTTTTCTACCTTGGTGGTAGGAATTGCCAAGCTGGGCGATTTGCAATCAGTAGGTTTGTCTCCGCTTCTTTTGCCTCTTTGTTATTGGGTATGTTATTGGTGAATCTGTTGCAACCTGGAGTAGGCATAGATTTAAGCAATGCCGATGTAAATGGAGCCAAAGACCTAGTTGGGAAAACCCAAGAATTCAGTCTGATCAAGTTTGTGGAACACGTATTTCCCAAATCTGTGTTTGAAGCCATGGCCAATAATGAGATTTTACAATTGGTCATCTTTAGTATTTTCTTTGGTATAGCTACTGCAGCGCTGGGTGAAAAAGCCAAAGTGGTGGTGAAGGGTTTGGATGCGGTGGCACATGTTATCTTAAAGATGGTGGGTTATGTGATGAATTTTGCGCCATTAGGTGTATTTGGCGCCATCTCTGCCGTTATTGCTACCAAGGGATTAGAAGTCTTTGTATTCTATGGTAAATACTTATTATATTTTGTTTCTGGTATTGCCATTCTTTGGATCATCCTTTTAACAGTAGGCTTTATTATTTTAGGCAAACGCCTACCACAATTATTAAAAGCCATTTTTCCTCCATTAATCATTGCCTTTAGTACTACCAGTAGTGAGGCGGTTTTTCCAAAACTCACGGAAGAGTTGGAGAAATTTGGATGTAAGGATAAGATTGTAGCTTTTATTCTTCCACTAGGTTATTCCTTTAACCTAGATGGTAGTATGATGTATATGACATTTGCCAGTATTGCCATTGCGCAAGCGTATAATATTCATTTAGACTATGGCACACAGTTTACCATGCTCATTGTTTTAATGTTAACCAGCAAGGGTATTGCAGGGGTACCAAGAGCCAGTCTAGTAGTGGTTACTGCTACCTGTGCCATGTTTAATATTCCACCAGAAGGCATTGCCTTAATTTTACCTATTGACCATTTTTGTGACATGTTCCGTACTGCTACCAATGTGTTAGGAAATGCTCTTGCTACCACCGTTGTGAGCAAATGGGAAAACGCATTGGAAAACCCTGTTGAAACTACTTAAGCAAATTCTATGTTAGAGATATTCTTGACAACCGCATTTCATTGGAGTCAGTTATTACAACCCCAGTTCTATATTGAACACGGTGGGCTTTGGTTAATTTTATTTGTAGTCTTTGCAGAAACTGGTTTGTTTGCGGGATTCTTTTTGCCAGGCGATAGCTTACTATTTGTTGCAGGTATTTATAGTACCAACTTGGCCAATGAATTTATTCCAACAGGCAATGAGTTCTTAGACCTAATGGTGCTGATGGTATTAATTGCATCAGCCGGTATTGCAGGTAATGCTACTGGTTATTGGTTTGGGAAAAAAGTGGGTCCGGCCATGTATGGTTGGAAAGAGAACCTACTGTTTAAAAGACATTATTTAGAACAGGCACATGAGTTTTATGAAAAGCATGGTGGTGGTGCCATTATCATAGCCCGTTTTATTCCCATCATCAGAACCTTTGCACCCATTGTTGCAGGAATTGTTCAAATGGATAAAAAGAAATTCATGGTATTCAATGTGATTGGATCTGTGGGTTGGGTATTTAGCATGTTGGTGGGAGGTCATTTTTTACAAATCTGGATTCTTTCTCAATTTGGTTTTGACCTAAAACAACATTTAGAAGTAATTGTATTAGGCATAGTGTTTGTAACCACAGCTCCTGTAATTTTCAAACTGCTTTTCAATAAAAAGAAAACAGCCTAATTCTTCATGCAACAAACATCCGGAAAACAAATTGCTGTTTTGTCATTGCCCGTGATTGTTGGGGCATTGGGATTTTTTGTAGACGTCTATGACTTGCTCCTATTTAGTATTGTTAGAAAGCCTAGTTTGGAGTCATTAGGCCTAACTCCTGAACAAGTCTTGAGCAAAGGTGAACTCATTATCAGTGTTCAAATGATTGGGCTTTTAGTTGGAGGAATTGCTTGGGGCATTATGGGAGACAAGAAGGGTAGATTGAGCGTTTTATTCGGGTCCATATTGTTATATTCCTTGGCAAATATTGCCAACGGCATGGTGCAAACAGTAGAACAATATACTTGGATGCGTTTTATTGCCGGTGTTGGTTTGGCGGGTGAATTAGGCGCTAGTATAACCTTAGTCAATGAAATGCTCTCTAAGGAAAAACGCGGTATTGGTGCAACCATTATTGCCACTGTTGGGGTATTTGGTGCTATCACTGCTTTCTTTGTATATGATCATTTTAGGGACTGGCGCATTTGCTATTATATTGGCGGCGCCATGGGTCTTTGTTTACTAGTGCTTCGTGTAAAAATTGCTGAGAGTGGTATGTTTGGAGCTGTTAAAAACAGTTCGGTAGTGCGCGGTAATTTTCTCATGTTATTTACCAAACGCGAAAGATTTTATAGATACTTAAAAGGCGTAGTCATTGGTTTACCGGTTTGGTATGTGATTGGAATCCTGATTACTTTTTCGGACAAATTTGGACAAGAGTTTGGCATTGAAGGGGTAAACCCGGCTAAGTCTATTTTATACCAGTATATGGCCATCGCCTTAGGCGATACTAGCGCTGGTTTATTGAGCAATTATTTAAAAAGCAGACGTAAGGCATTGTTGATTTTTATGTCTATACTTTCTTTTTTCTTAGTCGTTTATTTTTCACAATTACTAGGGTGGGGATCTGTAAATAGTATGTATTGGTTATGTGGTGGCCTTGGATTTGGCTCTGGATTTTCCGTTTTATATATCACCATGTCTGCAGAACAGTTTGGTACCAATTTGCGTGCTACTACCGCTATTTCTATTCCCAACATTGTAAGAGGTGTGCTTCCCTTGATCATTTTAATGCATAAAGGCATGACTAGTCTTTCCGGCAACTATTTGGCAGGAGCAGCTATTACTGGTGTATTTATACTTGGAATGGCGTATTATGCAGCCTGGCATACCAAGGAAACTTACGGTAAAGACCTTAATTTCATTGAAGAATAAACTAACCATATAACCCCCAAATGATTCCCATGACTGAAAAGAAATTTGGTGTTTTATCACTACCTGTAATTGTTGCAGCGCTGGGCTATTTTGTAGACATCTATGATTTATTGTTGTTTACCATTGTAAAGAAACCCAGTATGATGGGGGTTGGTGCTACTGATGCCACCATGCTCATAGATAGTACCAAAGTAATCAACTGGCAAATGTTTGGTTTGTTGTTGGGGGGTATTTTTTGGGGCATATTAGCAGACAAAAGGGGAAGGTTGAGCGTGCTTTTTGGATCTATCATTTTATATTCTATTGCCAATATAGTTACAGGTTTTGTAGTAACAGTTGATCAATACGCAGCCTGTAGATTTATTGCTGGTATTGGCTTAGCGGGTGAATTAGGTGCGGGTATTACTTTGGTGAGTGAAATTTTGCCCAAGAATAAAAGAGGGGTGGGTACTTCTCTGGTAGCAGGGATTGGTTTGTTTGGTGCGGTCTTTGCCTATTTCACTTATCAAATTACGGGAGACTGGAGGTTGTGTTATAAGATTGGGGGTGGATTGGGAATTGGTTTGTTGTTAATGCGCGTAAGTGTGGCAGAGAGTGGTATGTTCAAACAAACAGAAAACCAACAGGTAACAAAAGGGAATATTTTTATGTTCTTTAATAATGCCAAGCGATTTAAAAAATATGCACTGGCTATTTTAATTGGACTGCCTACCTGGTATGTAATTGGAATTTTGGTGAACCAAAGTGACCGTTTTGGAAAAGCCATGTTTAGTAGCACGGTCATTGATTCTGGAAAGTCTATCATGTTTGCTTATGTAGGTATTGCCGTTGGCGATATTTTGATTGGATTAATTAGCCAGTATTTTAAAAGCAGGAAAAAAGCCTTGCTTATTTTCTATAGTTTAACCATGATCTTTTTGTTTGTGTTTTTTAGTTCCTGGAACAATTCTACAGAGCGCATGTATGCGGTCTGCGGTGCACTAGGCTTCTCCACTGGGTTCTGGGCCATTTTTGTTACTATGGGAGCAGAACAGTTTGGTACCAATCTGCGTGGCACAGCCGCTACTACTATCCCCAATATGGTACGCGGAATTCTACCATTGATTAACCTCATGTTCTTAGACCTTTTCCAAAAATCTTGGGGTTGGGATATTATCAAAAGCGGGATTGTTACCGGTGTTTTGGTCATGTCTATTACTATGATAGCGTACTATTTTACAGAAGAAACTTTTCACAAAGACCTTAACTATTTGGAGCCAGAAGAGATGCTGCCCTAAGATGCTTAACTTTACTGCATGAAATTTTTGGTCATCCGCTTTTCTTCTATTGGTGATATTGTGCTGGCAACCCCAGCCATTCGCTGTTTGAAGCAACAGGTTGCGGATGCAGAACTTCATTTTTTGTCTAAATCAAGTTTCAAAGCTGTAACAGAGGGCAATCCCTATATTGACCGTTTTCATTATTTAAAGGATGATTTTGCTGGTTTAGTGGCTACGCTTAAGGCAGAACAGTTTGACTATATTGTTGACCTGCATGATAACTTTAGAACACGTAGAATTGCCCTTGCTTTAAAAGTTCCTGTCTTGCGTTTTGATAAAGAGCGCATGGGTAAGTTCTTGCTTACCAAGCTAGGGATGAATCGCATGACGGGTAGACATATTTCTGATAGATCAGTTGATGCGCTTGCCCCCCTTGGTGTTGTAAATGATGGTAAGGGCTTGGATTATTTTATTCCAACTGACCAAGAGGTTTGCATGACGGAATTACCCACTGCACATTTAGCAGGATATGTAGCTATTGTCATTGGGGCTTCTTATGCCACTAAAAAATTAACCATTGCCAAACTGCAAACCCTTTGTTTGCAATTGGATTACCCTATTATACTAGTTGGAGGAAAAGAAGACGCAGCAGAGGGTGAAGCCATTGCATCAATAGATCCCATTCGCATTTACAATGCTTGTGGTAAATTTAAATTACACGAATCCGCAGACCTAGTTCGTAAATCAAAATTGGTGATTTCACACGATACAGGTTTGCAATATATAGCCTGTGCATTTTTAAAACCCGTGTTGGCCATATGGGGTGGAACCTCGCCCTTACTAGATGTTGAGCCTTATTATCCAACTGGTTTTACTATTGCAGGCAAAGCACCTTATCAAAATTTCATGGTCCCCAATTTGTCTTGTCAACCCTGTTCCAATTACGGCACCAAAACCTGCCCCAAGGGACATTTTAAATGTATGTTACAACAGGATATTCCTGCAATAGTGGAAGCGGCATTAGGGTATTTGAGGGGCTAACCTCTTATTGTAGTATCCTATTTTTTCATGGAAGAACTTCTGACAATTAATTTGCCTTTTACAGTAATATCTTTTACACTGGTGTCTTGATTAATGATTTTGTCTAGTAAAATTTTCGCAGCCTCCTCTCCAATATTGACCGTTTTAACATCAAATGTGGTAAGTTGGGGTTCTATAATTTCTCCTGTATATTCATTTCCAAAACCAGCAACTGAAATGGTATTAGGTACTGATATTTTCTTTTTCTTTAAATATTGGATGACTTGAACGGCGCTTTTATCTGAAATTGAAAATATAGCATCAATAGGTTTGGATAGCGCTAGCCATTTATCTACAGCTTTTACTACCTCAGCTTGACTAAAATCTACGTGAGCAATTAGTTCGGGGTCTTCAACCATTTTGTTTTTAGCAAGAATTTTCAAATACCCCTTTTTTCTTTTCTGTGAAATATTAATCTCCTTTGGCCCCAACAATAGGGCAATCCTTTTACAACCTTTGTCTATTAAATGCTGTGTGATTAATTCAGCCCCATTTTCATCTTCACAAAAGACCCTTGAAGTGGCCACTTCATTGTTTACCCTATAGAACTGCACTATGGGAATACCTCTTTTCATTTGAATTTTAATATGGTCATAAGTATCTGTTTTTAAAGTATGACACAAAAGTAAACCGTCAATCATATTATTCATCAAAGCCTGCACATTGGCAACTTCCGTTCTATGTGATTCATCAGACTGGCAAATAACAACTCTATAACCTGCTTTTGCGGCAACGTGTTGAATACCACTTAGCATGGAAGAAAAGAAGGTTGTTTCAAGGTTTGGAATGATTACACCTAAAGTATGTGTTGATTTTGTTACCAAACTTTGTGCTAATGCATTGGGTTGGTAAGATAATTCATTGGCTAATTTTTGAACAGCATTTTTTGTTTTTACGCTAATGTCTGGATGGTTATGTAATGCTCTTGAAACAGTAGAGACAGATATCCCAATTGCTTTTGCAATATCTTGTAAAGATGTTTGTAATGAAGTGCTAGTTTTTGACCTTGCTTTTTGTTTGTTACTTTCATGATGAATAGTAAAATTGTAATTGCAGTCCTTGCAATAAAAACGTTGTTTATTTCTAACAATTCCGGATTTCTGAATTGTTTCTACTTTGTTACATTTTGGACAACTTACTCTAGGCATAGTTAAAAATTGTCTATCTATCGGAAACGTTTCCGCAAATGATTTCGATAGGTGAAAGTGAATATCTGTTTTTAAGGAAGCTGTATAATTCTCTTACAGATAGTATATTCAGCTACGATTGTAAATATATAGATTATTGACAATTTTTAGGTTGTCTATCCTATTTGCGTAAAAAAACTAATTGTTTGTCATGAAAAGTAAATCATTATTTGGTTATATTATTGAAATAGGAAAACAGTATAT
>NCHJ01000114.1 GCA_002256765.1 Bacteroidetes bacterium 24-39-8 | reverse complement strand
ACCAACAAGCTTATGAAGAAATGTTTAACCAAACTTCTACCGACTATGCACCTTGGTATGTGATTCCGGCAGATGACAAATGGTATATGCGCATTCTAGTAGGACTAGCTATTTATGAGCAGTTTCATAAATTGAAAATTGACTATCCAAAAGTTTCTGATGAAACCAAAGCTGCATTGCTGAAAGCTAGGGATGTATTGCTGGCTGAAAAATAATTAGTGAATGTATTTTCCAATCACGGGTAGTTTCTGAAACTCTTTTTTCTCTACTAGTAGAATAAACCAAGTAAAGACAAAGAGTAGGGCACTACCCGTTACTAATTGAAACCAGAAGGGGCTATAGAAATAGAGTAACGCTTTTTGAATGAGGAAAAAGCTTGTGACTATGCCTATATAAGCTAATAGTTTTTTCCAGGCATAAGGAATGGGGTAGGCTTTTTGACCCCAGATAAAACTAATCACCATCATACTGCCATAGCAACTAAAAGTGGCCCAGGCACAGGCCATATATCCAAAATAAGGAATCAAGAAATAATTAATAGCAAGAGTGATGCTTGCACCAACTAGTGTGATCCATGCACCCGCCATGGTATTATTACTCAACTTGAACCAAACACTCAAGTTGTAATAGATGCCTAAGAACATATTGGCCAAGAGTAGGATGGGTACTACTTTCAAACCTTCCCACATTTCTGGCTTTCGGATAAACTGTTTCCAAACATCAAGATAGAGCGCCACTATTAAAAACATAAAACAAAGCGTGATCACAAAAAACTTCATCACCCTAGCGTAAAGTTTTGGCGCGTTTTTATCAGCAGCTTGTTTGAAAAAAAAGGGTTCGGCACCCATGCGAAAAGCTTGTACCGCAAGACTAATCAAAATAGATAATTTATAACAGGCAGAATAAATACCTACTTGCACATTTGCTTCTGTGGCACTAGAAACCGGTGCCCACCATTGTAACATAATTCTGTCAAAAGTTTCATTGACCATGCCCGCAAAACCAACAATGATTAGTGGCATGCCATAGCGCATCATTTCTTTCCAAAGTGCAGCGTCAAATTTCCAATGAAAGCCAAAAAACTCTTTGCTCAACAATAATAATACCACCGCATTTTGAATTAGGTTAGCTAATAGCAAATAACCCACAGCCCAATTGGGGTCATAATACTCAGCCATCCAATGATCAGGATGTAAGGTCAAATATTGTGGAATGGTACTGAGTAATAAATAAGTAGCAGTAATATTTACTAGAATACCACCCACTTTGGTCAATGCAAATTTTATGGGTCTTCCTTCTTGACGCAGTCTGGCAAATGGAATGCCGCAAAGCGCGTCAATGGCAATAATACCAGCCGCTACCAAAATATATTCTGGATGTGCACCAACAGATAAAGCGCTTGCAATAGGTGCTCTTAATAAAACCAAAACCACGGTTAATAAAAGGGTGGAACAGATCAGAGAAATACTAGTGGTATTAAACACTGCGTCTCTATCATTGGCATTGGAAAAACGAAAATAAGCGGTTTCCATACCATAGGTAAACACCACATTCATAAATGGAATAAAGGAATAGACTAGGGAGAACTCACCATAAACCGATGTGGCCAATTTGATGGTTAGATAGGGTAACAATAAGTAATTGATGAATCTAGCCACAATAGTGCTGACCCCATACCAAATTGTTTGACCCGCTAATTTTTTGATACCACTCAATCTGTTGCTAATTTTAACAAGCTACCCGCCTGAACCGTTTGCTAAAGTAACGAAACCTTGACTAATGCCCATGATTCCCCGGAGCATTGGTTATGCCCAGTTCAGAAAATCTAGGGTCTTTGATAAAAACACTATCGGTTAATGTGTTTAGAAAGGCTTTGAGCTGTCCAATTTCAAAATTGCTTAGTGGTAGTCGATTACTGAATTGTGGGTCTGTGGTAGGCCCCAAGACCATTTGTTTGCGGTAGTGTTCAAAGAGATTACTCAAAGCAAAAAATCGGCCATCATGGCCATAGGGCGCCGTTAGGGCGATATTTCTTAAACTAGGTACTTTAAACTTGAGCGAATCAGCTGACTGATTGGTAATGCGCATGCGGCCAAGGTCTTTTAACACTTCATCTTGTGGAAGACCCGCATTGCGATATTGGTTGTCTGTAAAAAGTGGAGCCGGATGACAACTGGCGCATTTATTTTGAAAAATACCATAACCCAATTTTTCTGGCAAACTAAAACTATCGATACCTAGCATCACTTTGTCATACTTGCTATTGCTGCTAATCATGAGCAACATGAATTGACTCAATGCTTTTCCAATGCGTTGGGTATTGATGTTTGCATTGCCGTAGGCAGCCTGAAACAGTTTTGCGTATTCCTTGTCTGCTTTGATTTTGGCAATGATATTTTCTAGGGTTTCGGCCATTTCATTTTCTGCCGTAATAGGGGCTAAGGGTTGCAAGTCTAAATGGGTAATTCCCCCATCTGCCATAAAATTGGATTGCCATGCTAGGTTCTGTAATGATGGCGCATTACGCGTGGTTTGTTGGTTATTAAAACCATGACTCAAGGGATGATCAAATGTGGTAAATGCCGCAAATTGTTGGTGACAAGTACCGCAAGAAATTTGATTGTCCTTGCTAAGTCTGCCATCGTAGAATAGTTTTTTACCCAGTGCAAAACCTTCTTCTGTTAAGGGATTGCTTTTAAAATCATAGAGGGGTTGGGGCCATCCTTTGGGTATGGGAAATTTGATGGGGTGCGGTTTTTTAGGCGGGTTCATCCAACTGATGATCATCAGCAATACCATCGCCGTAAGGCCTAGGATTCCCGCTTTTCTCATGGTTGAATAATTGAAAACATTTGGGCATAATTGGCAGCAAATTTCATGGCCAATGCTCCGGGCGAATGACATACTGGTCTGTCCGCAATAAGCAAAGTATTGGTTCCGCTAAACCAAGTATTGATGTCTACTTTTACTTGGAGGTCTTTGGGCAAGGATCTTCCAGGAATGGCTAGGCGGATGGTTTTTAAGACATTTTCTCCCGTTCTAAATCCACCAATATGATAGGTAAAAGCATGAGCTGGTAGGCCTGAACTTGGCGCTGCACCTTCTAGTTTTGCAAAGACATAGCCCGTATTCCAGGTCCAGAACATACCCTGCATGGGATCTAGCACACCGGTTTGAATGCCACTACAATTGCGCGCACTATCTACTCCCAATAGAAATTCAATGACGCTATAATTTTTAGGGGCATTGGGTAGTACAATTTTTTTGGAACTGGGTTCAGCTTCGTTGACCAAATAATAATTATCGGGATAGGCTTGCCTGTTTCCTTGTTCGTCTATTAATACCAAATTAGAAATATAATATTTGAATCTTCTGACCACTAGTTTCTCTCCATGGCTATTTTGCAAACTATCATCCAAGACCAATGCTTGATTGCCCATCATGTGTTGAAAGCTGATGCTTTGTTGGGTCTGGGCTTCACTGAATGCGCAGAGCCCTAGGAGTAAGAGTAGTAGGTATTGCAACAAATATTTCATCAGTCTTCTGATTTGAATTTTCTGCGCATCAATTTATGATTGGCATGACGCTTTTTGGATTCCATTCTTTTTGCTTGAGAAGCCTTGGTTGGCTTGGTAGCCATTCGGGCTTTTTTCTGGTGCAGTGCTTGTTCAATCAAATCCTGCATTTTTTCTATCACCAATGCTTTGTTGCCCAACTGGGTTCTGTCTGCTTGACTCTTGACTAGGAGCATGCCATCTGCATGAATCTTATTGGCCAATTTTTCCAACACCCTTTGTTTCTGGGCATCATTCAATAATTGTGAGGATGCCACATGCCAACGACCCTCAACCATGGTCTCTAGCTTGTTCACATTTTGTCCGCCCTTGCCACCACTGCGCGCAGTTTGGAACTGAATCTCTGTTTGAATGTTTACCTTCACCCAGTAAAGTTAATTTAAAAAATTGCGAGAATCATGAGAGTGGTTATTCAACGCGTGGCGGAAGCATCAGTAACGGTAGATGGTAAGATTAAGGGAGCCATTGAACAGGGCTTATTGGTCTTGATGGGGGTGGAGGACGCAGATACTCAGGAAGACCTGGAATGGCTGAGTGGGAAAATGGTGAACCTGCGCATTTTTGATGACGAGAACGGGGTGATGAATAAATCGGTGCTGGATATTGGCGGCGGCATTCTATTGGTGAGTCAGTTTACCCTGCACGCAAGTACCAAGAAAGGAAATAGACCTTCTTATATTAAGGCATCTAAACCAGAGATTGCCATTCCCATTTATGAGGGTATGATTGCGCAACTAGGTAAAGACTTGGGCAAGCCCGTGGCTACCGGCATTTTTGGGGCAGACATGAAAGTGCAATTATTAAACGATGGTCCAGTGACCATTGTCATGGATTCAAAAAACAAAGAATAACATCATTCAAATAAGTAACAATGACCATTCAGCAAGCTCAACAAGACGTAGACCAATGGATCAAAACCGTTGGGGTTAGGTATTTTAACGAACTCACCAATTTGGGGGTGCTTATGGAAGAAGTGGGTGAGTTAAGCCGGCTCATGGTGCGCAAATACGGGGAGCAATCCTTTAAAGAGTCAGACAAGGGCCGTGAGCTGGGCGATGAAATGGCCGATGTGCTTTTTGTACTCATTTGTCTGGCCAACCAGACAGGGGTGGATTTAACAGCAGCTTTGGAGCAGAATTTCCAGAAAAAAAATCTTCGGGATGCCCATCGCCACCGCGAAAATGAGAAGCTGCAATAGGGCTTTGGAAGCCGGTTTTCGCTAAGCAAGTTCAAAATCCTATTTTTGCGCTCTTATGAGTACGCAACAAGACAATATTTTCCAAGCCATTATATCCCATGCCAAAGAGTATGGATTTGTATTTCCTAGCAGTGAGATCTATGACGGACTAAGTGCCGTATACGATTATGGTCCTTATGGCGCCGAGTTAAAAAAGAATATCCGCGATTATTGGTGGAAGAGTATGACCCAATTGCACGAGAATATTGTGGGAATTGACGCCGCCATTTTTATGCACCCCACTACTTGGAAAGCTAGTGGACACGTAGATAATTTCTCTGACCCCATGATTGACAACAGGGATAGCAAAAAACGCTATCGTGTGGATCATTTGATTGAGGCCAAGGCCGATGCATTAAAAGAAGCAGGACAAGAGGCGGAAGCGCAGGCTTTATTGGATGCCATGGATACCTTATTAGCCAAGGACGATTTTGCTGGTTTGGGTCAATTGATCAAAGACGCCAAGATTGTTTGTGCGGTAAGTGGCACGGGCAATTGGACCGATATTAGACAGTTTAACCTCATGTTCTCTACCCAATTGGGTTCAGTAGCAGAAGACGCTGATACTATTTACCTGCGCCCGGAAACCGCACAGGGAATTTTTGTGAACTTTTTGAACGTGCAAAAAACCGCTAGGATGAAAATTCCTTTTGGGATTGCACAAACCGGAAAAGCATTTAGAAATGAAATTGTAGCCCGTCAGTTTATTTTCCGCATGCGCGAATTTGAACAGATGGAAATGCAATTCTTTGTACGCCCTGGCACAGAAGGGCAGTGGTACCAATACTGGAAAGAAGCCCGTTTGCAATGGCATTTGAGCTTGGGTATTAGTGCAGACAAATATCGCTACCATGACCACGTAAAATTGGCGCACTATGCCAAGGAAGCCTGCGATATAGAATTTGAATTCCCTATTGGTTTCAAAGAAGTAGAAGGGATTCACTCAAGAAGTGATTTTGATTTGACCCAGCACCAGATTTATAGCAAGAAGAAATTGCAATATTTTGATACAGAGATCAATCAGAACTATGTGCCTTATGTGATTGAAACTTCTATTGGTTTAGATAGGATGTTTTTGCTCATCTTGTCTAATGCGTATGAAGAGGAAACCATTAACAAAGAAGACGGAACCACCGATAGTCGTGTAGTCTTGCATATTCCAGCCAAAATAGCACCAGTTAAATTGGCCATTTTGCCATTGACCAAGAAAGATGGTTTGCCAGAGATTGCACGTGATTTGATGAATGAGTGCAAGCCTTATTTCAAGTGCTTCTATGAAGAGAAAGACGCCATTGGTAAACGCTATCGCCGTCAGGATGCTATTGGTACGCCATTCTGTGTAACCATTGACCACCAGACCAAGGAAGACAATACGGTTACTATTCGCTACCGCGATAGCATGACCCAAGAAAGGATCCTGATTAGTAAAATCAAGGACCTGGTTTTGGAGCAGACTTTTTAAGTTTTACTTTTTTAATAGTCATTGAACGGCCTCGATGTATCGGGGCCGTTTGCGTTAAAACACCGTGACAGCCGTTGTTTTAACCCATGAAAATAGGGTGAATCCACTGATGTTTATGTCACACGTAATCAAGAGATTTGAAGTCTCGTTTTTGAAATCCATACCCATGCAAGACTGATTTTTTGATTAGTTTAAATGTTCGCCATGACTTACAAAACTGTTATTTACAAAATCATCGCCATGCTCATCATCTTGAGACTATTGGGTGCAGGATATATTATGTTGCAAACTTATGGCGCAGAAGACAATTCCTTTGCTGCTTGGAAACAGTTTCAATTGGAGAAAATGCAGAAAGACAGTCTGCCTTATCAGCAACTCATCCAGACCAAGTATTTCTCACAACTAGAACAGGCGCCCAACCGCCAAAGCTTTGATTCCACCATGGAAGTATTTGAAAACTATCGCAAGCAAACCAGGAGTAGTTCTGCTTTTGCTAAATAAATTTCTTGTTTAGCGTTAGGATTTCCTGGATTGGAATCTGTTCTGGAAGGATGAAAATGAACCTAGTTAAGATCGTTGGGAAATTATCCAAAAATGGAATATTTTCCCAAAAATGGACAATAATTCATTTTGATTAATTCATAAGTTATTGATTTGTAATAATTTATAATAATTGGCATTTGATTTGATTTTAAGTATTTGAAATTTATTGCTTCAATACTAAAATCATTTGTCATGTTTTCCGTTGAAATTCAGATTTATATTTTTAGTGCCCTTTCTTTTGTTTTACTCTATATAACCCACCCCAAACAGGTATCTTATAGAAATAGAGTAACAGGAATCTGGAGTGTAAAGGAAAAATAAGATTCCTATTTCTATTTTATAAAAAACTATCCGGCCCAAGATTCTCTATCTAAACTGCGGTATTGAATGGCTTCTGCCAAGTACTCTGGCTTTACATCGGCGGAGCCTGAGAGGTCTGCAATGGTGCGGCTTACTTTTAAAATGCGGTCATAGGCGCGGGCACTGAGTTGCAATCTTTCCATGGCTTTTTTGAGCAAGGCTTCTCCAATTTTGCTAAGTTGACAAATATCGCGTAGCAGATTGCTATTGACCTGTGCATTGGCAAAGACGCCGGGTAGGGAAGCAAAGCGTTCTAATTGAATTTCTCTGGCTTTAATCACGCGTTCACGAATGATTGCCGAGCTTTCTCCTTTTGGCGTGGATTCATTTAATTCTTGAAAAGCAACGGGTGTTACTTCTACGTGTAAATCAATCCTATCTAGTAATGGTCCCGATACCCTGTTCAAATATTTTTGTACGGCTCCCGCGGGGCAGGTGCAGGCTTTTTCTGGATGGTTATAATAGCCACAGGCGCAAGGATTCATAGAAGCGAGTAGCATAAAATTGGCTGGAAAATCCAAAGCCATTCTGGCCCTTGAAATAGAGACTTTTCTTTCTTCCATGGGTTGGCGCATGACTTCTAAAACCGAGCGTTTGAATTCTGGTAATTCGTCTAAGAACAAGACCCCATTATGTGACAGGGAAATTTCTCCGGGTTGTGGGCTAGAACCTCCGCCTACCAGGGCCATATCAGAAATGGTATGGTGGGGTGAGCGGAATGGGCGCTTATTAATCAAAGAGGCATTGGCGGGTAATTTACCTGCCACGCTATGAATCTTAGTGGTTTCTAGTGCTTCTTGCAAACTAAGTGGTGGCAAGATGGTGGGCATGCGTTTGGCCAACATGGTTTTGCCCGCACCGGGTGGCCCAATTAAAATGGCATTGTGTGCACCAGCTGCAGCAATTTCTAAAGCGCGTTTGATATTTTCCTGACCTCGTACGTCTGCAAAATCAATGTCAAAATCATATTGGTTAAAAAAGAATTCCTCACGCGTATTTACTTGCACGGGAGCAAGTGAGGTCTCGTCTTTGAAAAATGCCACTAACTCTTTTAAATGCGATACCCCATAGACTTTTAACTGACTCACCATGCCCGCTTCTCGCTCATTGGCCTTGGGTACAATCAGTCCTTTAAAATTTTCTTTTCTGGCTTGAATGGCAATGGGCAAAGCCCCCTTGATAGGTTGCACAGATCCGTCCAAACCCAGTTCTCCCATGATCAAATAATCCTGCAATCTTTCTGGCGATGGTAATTGTTCACTGGCACCAAGTAATGCAATGGCAATGGGTAGGTCAAATGCGGACCCTGATTTTTTAATATCGGCGGGAGCCAGGTTTACTACCAATTTGGTGCGCGGCATATAATAATCATTGGCCTTAATGGCGCTCTCCGTTCTTTCTAGACTTTCTCTGACCGCATTATCTGGCAGCCCAACAATAGAATAGCCCTGACCCATACTTACATTCACTTCTACGGTGATGGTAATGGCTTCTACTCCATAAACGGCGCTACCAAAAGTCTTGACT
This sequence comes from Bacteroidetes bacterium 24-39-8, assembly GCA_002256765.1. Lineage (GTDB taxonomy): Bacteria > Bacteroidota > Bacteroidia > Chitinophagales > Chitinophagaceae > Sediminibacterium. The sequence goes on along the minus strand of NCHJ01000114.1, from coordinate 283 downwards.
AACATAATTATTTAATAAAAACGGTAAGTTAAACTAAGTAGGAAAAACACCCATGATTGCTTGCTAAAATGATTTGACTTGAACGGAAATGTTTTAATTAAAAGTTAAGAAAATCCTTAAAATGTAAATATTTAAGCATTAATTGTTTTTATCATTTATTACTTCTAACTTTTACTTTATTTCTAATTGAGTATTGACTGCTAATCCCCACAATTAAGTTAGTTATATGCTGTTAACTGAAAAATTTGATACTCAATTAGGGGATTTATTTTCCCTAAACATA
>NCHJ01000113.1 GCA_002256765.1 Bacteroidetes bacterium 24-39-8 | reverse complement strand
AGAACTGGGTTCAAGAAAGAAGTACCTATCAAGCAGAGCAATTAGATGCACATTTTGAGTTGCCAATTGGTATGAATGACACAGGCGAAAAACCGGGTAAAGGAAGTTTGGCCATTGCCAAATATGGTAAGGGTAATTTTGCCTATCTGAGTTTGGTGCTATTTAGACAATTGCCAGCGGGTATACCAGGGGCCTATAAACTCATGGCTAATTTAATTGCCATGCCAAAAAATCAACCATGAGTCAACAACCAAGAAGAAGAATTGGAGTGGTAACCTTAATACTGATAGCTTTGGGTATTGGACTATTGTTGAAGAATGTGAAATTAGGTTTACTAATTGGACTCGGGCTTGGATTATTAGCCGGAGGATTAATCAGTAGCAAGAACAACAAATAACATGCAGGAACAAAAAAATAAAATCCCCTTGTTTTCCAGTTGGAAAAGCTGGTACCTATTTGTATTGGCCGTGTTGGGGTTATTCATCCTATTGTTCATCTGGTTTACAAATGCCTATTCATGAGTAGTATTGACTGGATAGTATTGGTAGTGACATTGCTAGGCATTATTGCTTATGGCCTATATAAAAGCCGCACAGCCAAAAATTTAGAAGGTTATTTCTTGAGTAATAGAAGTATGCCTTGGTGGTTGGTTTTATTGAGTATCATGGGTACACAGGCAAGTGCCATTACCTTTTTGTCTGCCCCAGGTCAAGCTTATACAGATGGGATGAGATTTGTGCAATACTATTTTGGATTGCCTATTGCAATGGTTATTATCTGTATCAGTTTTGTACCCTTATTCAATAAATTAAAAGTCTTTACAGCGTATGAATTTTTAGAACAAAGATTTGATGTAAAAACAAGGGTATTTACTTCTTCGCTCTTTTTAATTTCTCGCGGTCTATCAACAGGGATCAGCATTTATGCTCCTTCTATTATTCTAAGTTCATTATTGGGATGGGATATTTTTTATACCAATATTGTCATGGGAGGCTTGCTCATTATTTATACCGTAAGTGGAGGTGCAAGAGCCGTGGCGTATACCCAACAACTACAAATGGTCATCATTTTTATAGGCATGTTCTTGGCCGGCTGGTTAGTAGTACACTATTTACCAGAAGGGGTGGGCTTTGCCGATGCATTAAAAGTGAGTGGCGCTTCTGGAAAATTAAATGTAATTACTACAGGATTTACAGAAAAAGGATTTGACTGGAAAGACCGATATAATATTATCAGTGGCGTTATTGGTGGATTCTTTTTGGCCCTCTCTTATTTTGGTACAGACCAAAGCCAAGTGGGGCGCTATTTAACGGCCAAAGACAATACGGAAAGTAAGATTGGTTTGTTAATGAATGGCTTGGTAAAAGTGCCCATGCAATTTTCTATTCTATTACTTGGGGCATTGTTATTTACCTTTTATCAATTTCATTCAGCCCCAATTTTCTTTAATCAATCTGTTGCAGAAAAAGCTAAAACTACGCCATATGCAGATTCCCTAAGCAAACTGGAAAATAGATTCATGGCAGAACAGTTGCAACAACAAGGGTATAGCAAAACCTATGTGATCAAGGGAGATGAACATTTTAAAGACAGTTTGAGATTGGGCTCTACAAAAATGGCTGCCACTCAAAAAGCCTATAAAGAAGTATTGAAAAAAGCAGTTCCTACTTCAGATACTAATGATACCAATTATATCTTTTTGCGTTTTGTTATTGATTTTTTACCCAAGGGTTTAGTGGGGCTTTTAATTGCCATCATTTTCTTGGCAGCCTGGGGCTCAATTGCTGCAGCACTCAATTCATTAGCTTCCTGTACCATGATTGACTTTCATGTGAGATTCAGAGGCAAAGCTTACAATAGGGAAGATGCAGCACAATGTGCTAGTGAATATAGGGTGTCTAAATACTACACATTGGGTTGGGGTGTTTTTTGTGTTATCACAGCTGAATTTGCTACTGGCATGGGAAGCTTAATTGAAGTGGTCAATATCTTGGGCTCCTTATTTTATGGCGTTATTTTAGGGATTTTTTTAGTAGCGTTTTATTTGAAAAAAGTACAGTCCAATGCGGTTTTTATAGCAGCCATTTTGGGGGAATTAATTGTCATAGCTTTCTTTCTTTTAGACAAGTACAATATCATTGGATTAGGGTTTCTTTGGCTCAATGTGGTTGGAGCTTTAGCAGTTGTCATTCTGGCCTGGATAGCCCAACAAATATTACCTTCTCAAAAGGCTTAATCCTTATTTGAAGTAGCCTTCAAAAGGCTTATCTTTCTCTCGAGTTTTGGTTGATTATCAACGATCATGTAGGCATAAAACTATTTCTTTGTAAGGAGACGAGCAATTATGAGCAAGATTTTTTCAATGGTGGATTGGGCCAAGGATTCGAATATTTATGAAGTGAATATTCGCCAATATACGCAAGAGGGCAGTTTTCAAGCATTTGCCAAGCACTTACCAAGGTTAAAAGACATGGGAGTAGAGATTCTTTGGTTAATGCCCATTACACCCATAAGCCAAAAAGAAAGACTGGGTTCTTTGGGCTCTTATTATGCTTGTAGCAGTTACACTAAGATTAATCCTGAATTTGGCAATTTAAATGACTTTAAACAGTTGGTAGACACGGCCCATCAATTGGGTTTTAAGTTGATTATTGACTGGGTGGCTAATCACTCTGGGTGGGATCATCATTGGACATTTGAACACCCAGATTGGTATCTAAAAGACGCGCAAGGTGGGTTTACAGAAGTGAACGGATGGAAAGACGTGATTGATTTAGACTATCGACAAATGGCCATGAGACAAGCCATGATCAAAGCCATGCAATATTGGGTAAGGGAATGTGGTATTGATGGGTTTAGGTGTGATATGGCTCATTTAGTTCCACTTGAGTTTTGGTTAGAAGCCAGAATGCAGTGCGATGCTATTAAACCCTTGTTTTGGTTAGCTGAATGTGACCAACCCTCCTATCATCAGGCGTTTGATCTTAGTTATGCCTGGAATTGGATGCACGTAACAGAGAAACACGTTAAGGGTGAAGCCACTTTAAACCATATACACAATTCACTTCATAGCTATTCTCAATATCCATTTAATGCTACCAAACTCTATTTTACTTCTAACCACGATGAAAACAGTTGGAATGGTACAGAATATGAAAAATATGGTCATACGGCTAAAGCTTGGTGGGTGTTTTCTGCTACTTGGCAGGGTTTGCCATTAATATATAGTGGGCAAGAAATTCCCAACAAAAGAAGACTTAAATTTTTTGATAAAGATGCTATTGATTGGAATCAGCCATTTACCTTGGAACCATTTTTTAAAAACTTATTGGCCCTAAGAAAATCAAATAAAGCACTGTCATTAGGAGAAACATTTGTGTTGCCTAGTAATCATAGTGATGAAATTATGGGCTATATACGTAAATATGGTCAGCAAGTTGTGTTGGTACTGCTTAACCTTTCTGATAAAAATGCTTTAAAAATAACGGTGGATCATCCTTGGTTAAATGGATGCTATGAAAGTTTATTTACCCAAATGCAATATAATTTTCAACCTGGTGAGTCATTTGAATTAATGGCCGGAGATTACTTGGTCTATCATTCTGTATCCCAATAAACTTATCAGTAAGCCAGCATAAAAAACGCCCCGATATTATCGAGGCGTTTTTTATTATAAAGCTGTTTTTTTCTTATTCAGATTTCAAATTTAAAGGATAGGCATAAGTGCCATTATAACCAGGATAGATACCTTCTAATCTTACTGAGCCACCTTTTGCAGCCACTAGTGCAGTTTTTAGTTCATCCATATTTTTAATTTCCTGTTGGTTAACACTGGTAATGACAAATCCTTCCTGCATTTTGGTGTTTTTCAATAAACCATTGCCAATTTTTTCACCAATACACCACCTGCAATTTCGTTGGCAGTAGCTGTTTTCTTGTCTACATTTTCCAAGTCTCCACCCAACTGCTCCATAATCCCGCTTACTTTCACCACATCGGTATTTCCAGCCTTATTTTTCAAAGTAAGACTTACGGTGTTGTCGGAACCACCACGTTTGTATACCAAGCTAATTTTATCACCTGGTTTATATCTTGCAACCTGTTCTTGTAATTCAGGACCATTGGTTACACTGGCGCCATTTACTTTGGTAATAATATCGCCTTTTTTTAAACCTGCATTGGCCGCAGCACCACCTTCAGGAACGCCTGTTACATAAACACCTTCTCCTTCTTTATAGGCTACGCCAATTTCTTTTTCCAACTGTTTTTTGGCCTCATCTGGAATGTTTTCACCAGCATAATTGATTCCTATATAAGCTCTTTGAACGGTACCAAATTTTACAATATCGGTTACAATTTTCTTAGCCATATTTACAGGTATAGCATAAGAATATCCGGCATAAGAACCAGTAGGAGAAGCAATGGCAGAATTAATCCCAATCAATTCACCATTGGTGTTGATCAATGCACCACCACTATTGCCAGGGTTAACTGCCGCATCTGTTTGTATAAAAGATTCTACTGGGCTATTACTTTGTTGGCCATTGATACCAATGGATCTTGATTTAGCACTAACAATACCTGCCGTAACCGTTACATCAAGGTTTAGCGGATAACCAATGGCCAATACCCATTGACCAAGTCTTACCTCATCACTATTGCCATAAACCAAATAAGGAAAACCCTTTCCTTCAATCTTAATCACCGCAATATCGCTGCTGGGGTCTGCACCAATAACAGTTGCTTTATAGGACTTCTTATTGGGCAAGGTTACATTAATTTCATCAGCACCATCCACAACGTGATTATTGGTGACTATATAGCCATCGTCAGTGATAATCACACCACTTCCACTAGCACGTTGTTCTGGAATAACCCTAGGGCCTCCAAAGAAATCACCAAAAGCATCATCGCCTCCAAATAAATCCGAAAAAGGATTGCGTTGACGTTGGCTATTGCTTACTTGTTTGGCCTTTGTACGGGTTTTAATATGTACCACTGCAGGTGTAGCAGATGTTGCAGCAGCCGTAAAATCTACGGTAGACCCTGGTGCGGCTTTGTCTCCAAAAAAACCGGCATAATTAACAGGGAGTTTTCCTGGCTCCTGAACGCCAGCAAATTGACGTTCTACAAATTTGCCATAACCCCATACGCTTACAACAGCAGTACTGGCGCTGATGGCCACAATGGCTAAAATGTTTTTGAAATTCATATGCTTGCTCTTTTTTTTTTGGTGATTCAAAATTCATGCCTTTCCAACAGCAAATAAAAAAAACTGAAGAAATGACAGCATACCTTTTGTCTTATTTAACAAATGTTTTGCGGCAATTGGCTAGCCATAAATGTAAGTAAGAATGTGTTTTATTTTCAGCTCATTTTGTTAAATCACTGTTTTTGTAGCGTTAAAATCAAAGACTGGTAAGGAATTGCATGGTGTCCACCCCATCTGCATAGTCATTTAGACCGGGTTGTTGTGCGGTTCCAAAAGCAATTTGTCCATGCCCAACGATACACTGAATAGAAGGGTTATTTGTAAGGTCATTCAATACATCCCCTTTGTCTGAATAATAGGCATAATGTACTTGACTAACCGGAGAAAAAGCTGCAATATTTTCAGTTAGAATCAAGCTATCATTGCTCATATAATACTTATTGCCCATGATTAAAATGGCCAAATGGTAGTCAAAATTGTGTTTGTATTTATGGTAATCCATAAAATACTCGTATTTGCGCAAAGCCTGTAACAACGGAATAAAATCATAGTCCTTGGGAACATAGATTTGGGTAATATTCCTACAGCCTAAGCCAAAATAAAACTGAATATCGTCTGCCAATAAATCTAGTTCTGCCGCAGTTTCAGTTCCGTCTAAAACAGCAACGGATGTTCTGTTTTTTCTAATGATATTGGGGTATTTGCCAAAATAAAACTCAAAATAACGGCTGGAATTATTGCTGCCAGTTGCAATATAAGCGTTGCAGCCTTTTAGATTATCCGCAAATGCAATTAGCTGGGCCGTCTCGGAGTCCCATTCTTGCAATTTTGCCACCAGGTGCTTGATCAATACATCGTCCTTTGATGAGGTCTTAATAATGGTTTTTTGACCACTGATAAAGCAACAAAGCAGGTCATGAAAGCCAACCAAGGGAATATTGCCCGCCATGACCAGTCCTATGTTATGGGGCTTTTTGGGTTGGTCAGGCACTGAATACTGATCTACCCAGGCTGCTAAGAGGGCGGGGTCAAGAAATTTTTCTGCAATCTGCCTACTCGCTATTTCAATAAATTCAGGGATAAACCAAGGGTTTTCCCGGTAAGCACGTTCTTTACAGGCTTTCCAAATAGGACCATCTTCTAAAAGATATTTGCCCAATTGCCCCATTATTTGAATTCTTGTTTGTAAAGTCATCAGTCAGTCTTAAATTTGAGCTGCAAATGTAGTTACTAACTAATCAAATCAAATTTGTATGGCTATCAAGATTACCGAAGAATGCATCAATTGCGGGGCATGTGAACCCGAATGTCCTAATAACGCTATCTATGAGGGTGGTGTTGAATGGGCTTTAGCCGATGGTACCACTGTAAAAGGCAATTTTACCCTTTTAGATGGCACTGTTGCAACTGCCGACCAGCGTTTTGCGCCGATCAGTACTGACACTTACTATATTACTCCTAACAAATGCACCGAGTGCCAAGGGTTCCACGAAGAGCCACAGTGCGCTTCTGTATGCCCTGTTGATTGCTGTGTAGCAGATGAGGCTTATGCTGAAACTGTTGACGCTTTGATGGCTAAAAAAGAGTTGTTACACGCTTAATTTGTGCAAACAAATAAGTGCATAACTTTTTTTAGCAATTTGCTTGCAAAAAGAAGGAATGCAGTGTAGCTTTATAGTACTTTAATTGTTGCCAGTAAATAGACAACAACTTGTAACAGCGGGTGATATTTCCCGTTACCGTGAGCGGAAGAGACAAGAAGTTTCTTCCGCTTTTTTTTGCCCTTAGTAGCCTTTACAGCTTGCCTTTTCACAGTATATTTGTTGGATAATCAAGGAACATGAAGCAAAATATTGCATTGGTTACAGGTGGATTGAGTGGAGAAGCTCAGATTAGTTATAAAAGTGCCATTTCGGTCTCAAATCATACAGACCGTGATAAGTTCAATTTATATAAAATAGACATTAATCCAGAAGGTTGGTGGTACCTACCTGAATCTGGAGAACGCTCAGCAGTAGATCGTTCTAATTTTTCTATAATGGATCAGGGTCAAAACATTCAGTTTGACGCCATTTTGTTGTGCATACACGGTACACCTGGCGAAGATGGAAAATTGCAAGGTTATTTTGACATGCTAGGTCTGCCTTATACTAGCTGTGATGCGGCCACATCGGCACTAACTTTTAATAAAAGGTATACCGTTGCCGTAGCAGCATTTGCTGGAATCCATGTAGCAAAATCATTGCACTTATTCAAGCACACGCCGGTTACTGTTGATAGTATTTTATCTCAATTACAATTGCCCTTATTTGTCAAACCCAATAATGGGGGAAGTAGTATTGGTATCAGTAGGGTTGATCAGTCCTCAGAATTAGCGGTGGCTTTAGAAAAAGCTTTCCAAGAAGATGATCAAATCTTAGTGGAGGAATTTATAAGTGGCAGAGAATTTACCATTGGGGTGTTTAAATCTAAAGGAAGCACAACTGTTCTTCCCATTACAGAGATTAAAACAGGAAATGCTTTTTTTGACTTTGAAGCAAAATATCAAGGAAAGAGTGAAGAAATTACCCCAGCAGCAATTAGCCCTATGATGCAGGACCAATTAACAGCTGCATCAAAAAGGGTGTATGAAGTGTTGAATTGTAGGGGAGTAGTTCGCATTGATTTTATCTATAATGAAACAAAAGAACAGCCATATATGTTAGAAGTGAATACCGTGCCTGGTCAATCTGCTGCCAGTGTTATTCCACAGCAAGTGAAGGCAATGGGTTGGAGCTTAACAGATTTCTACACAGACATCATTGAGGAAGCATTGAAATAAAATGTTATTTTGCCTGCCAAGCTCAAAAGAATGGCTACTTTCAACCATATTTGGTAATTATTTTAATAGCTGATGTTCAAATTCATAACAGACAAACCCCTTTGGGTAAATATACTAGCCGGTATTGGATTATTGGTAGTATTGGTGCTTTTGTTCTTTGGATCTTTGCAATGGGTTACTGGTTTTGGTAAATCAGAAAGAGTACCTTCCATTGTAGGTCAAAATGCTCTGGCTGCCCAAAAGATCTTAGAAGAAAAAGGGTTTCAGGTAGCATTACAAGATTCCGTGTATGTAGATAGCATTCCTAAATTAGCTGTTGTAAAACAATCCCCAGAAGCTGACGCGATAGTAAAAAAGGGAAGGACTGTATATTTAACCATTAATAGAATGGTTCCTCCACAGGTAGAAATGCCCAACTTAGTTGGCTTTTCTATTAGAAGTGCCGAAATGTATTTGCAAAGTTTGGGATTGAAACTTGGATATGTAAATTATAAACCAGATATAGCTAGGAATGCGGTTTTAGAGCAATTATATGCTGACCAAAATATTAAACCCGGTACCAAAATTACCCTGGGAAGTACCATTGATTTGGTCTTGGGTAGCGGTATTACTGGAGCAGAAATGGAAGTTCCCAACTTGGTTGGTTTAACCTTAAATGAAGCCAAAAGTTGGTTAAGTTCCATTAGTCTGAACCTTGGATCCGTAATTGCCGTTGGGCCTATTACAGATTCAGGGGCCGCCTATATTATCAGACAAAATCCTGAATTATTTACAGAAGCAGTACCTGGTCAAAGGGTGAATAATAAAATCAGAAGTGGACAGTTATTGGATGTTTATATTAGTGCGGTTGCCCCGCCCAAAGACAGTACCCAGGCTCCAATAATTAATCAATAAACTAACTCAAACAAATCATATGCAAACCATTACCGTAGAAGCACTCAAGGCTAAAATTGATGCAGGAGATCAGATTCACCTAGTAGACGT
>NCHJ01000112.1 GCA_002256765.1 Bacteroidetes bacterium 24-39-8 | reverse complement strand
AGTCGATTGTCAAAAAATAACCATCGCCCTAGGGCTGTTTTTGCAGCTGCTACATTTTTTTTTGGTTGAATATTTAAACTAGAATTGGCTACATAAAAAGAACAAGCGATGATCAAACAACCAAGAAGGGTTACCCACATACTGGTTTTTTGAATAGGGTGCTTGACTGAACTTTTCATGATCATTTATTAATACAAATTAACCAGTTCCCATTTTTTAGTGACTTGATTCCATTTGAAATCATAGACTGTTTCTGGTTTCTCACTAGATGCTTGCAAATTATAGTTGAAAGCAATGCCATTGATACTAAGAATGCCATTGGTAAACCTAATCTTTCTGGCTTTGTCATCGCCCCTAGGGCCCAAACCCTCTAAACTCAATTCCTTTTGTAAACTTTTTTTAAGAAAACGGGCATTTTTATCAACCATGACTGACCAGATTTCTCCTGTTCTAGCTTTGCCAAATAAAAGCCGCTTTTTACCAACAGGATCAAAGTACAAAGTCAAGCCAATGGCATCTATGCCAACTAAACTATCTTTTAATTTTTTATTGACAGCTTCAATGGCATAAATAATACCCTTTTCTTGAAATCTTTTAGAACCAGCAATAGATGCAGCAAATAAAGTTCCACTGGTACAATCAAAACTGATACCCATTAAACCAAAAGGGCTATTCCCAGATTCATATTTTTTAAGGGGTAATTGCAACCATTTTTGCATAATTCCGCTTTGGGCATCTACTCTAAAAATGCTGTTTTGATTTTGAGGGGGATTGTCTAAAACGGAGACCAAAGGAGCAGGAATGGTATACACATTCCCGGCTGCATCCAAACAAATTCCAGAAAGCCAACCCGCTTTTTTCCAACTACTGTCCTGAAAAATTCTTCCCCTAAAACTATTGGGGCTAGGTTTTGCTTCCGTTCCTGTTTTGATTAATTCAACCAAGACCAAACCCATTTTGTGTTTTTCTGAAGTACTAAGCGCAGACCATAAAGGGTCTATTCCATAATGGGCTATAAATGCAGGTTCTTTTTGACAAGGTTTGATCTCTTGCTGCCCCTTTACAGTCAGCATTAAAAGCATTAAACTGCAAAAAATCAAAGATTTAAACATGGTAAGGAAGTTAATGTGAGCTCCGGCCTAGCTAATCAACGCCCTAAATATCGGTCTTTTTGAAGGTTCAAATGCTTAATAATTCTAAAATAGCATTGTTAAAATAAAACAAAATGGGCATGCAACATATTGCAATTCAGTCTTATGCAATGAAAAATGCAGCAATATTTATACTTTAGATAACATAACCTAAACCTAAAAATTGTTATTTTTGAAGTGTAAAATTTACATTTTATAACGTTAAAATGGCATTTAGTGCCGATAAATTGATAAAATACCAAGTACTTGGTATGAAAAATGGTAAATAATATTAGTTTTTTTACCATTAATATAATAGAATGCTTATGCGGTTCAAACATCTACACTCAAAAAACTTACAAATTGCAAGTTGCAAGCTCATGCTATGTACACTTGTACTGTTTTTTGCAGTACAGGCAAATGCCCAGATTAGTGGTACCGTTTTTCGTGATTTTAACGCTAATGGTACTCGCAATACTGGTGCTGGTTACAATGAGCCATTGGTTGATGGCATTACTGTAAAAGCCTATGACGCAGCAAATGCGTTGGTGGCTACTACCACAACCGTGTCTGGCGCTTATTCATTTTCTGCAGGTCAAATAGCACCTGGCGTTAAAGTTCGTTTAGAATTTTCTGGTTGGGCTACTGGTATTGATTATCCTGGTGCTTATGGTGCCAATAACAAATCCAGTATTCAATTTGCAACTGCTCCCGCAACAGGATTACATTTTGGTATCAACTATCCTGGTGATTATAATGACCAAACCAATCCAAGAGTGATTGTTCCTGTTTATGCCAATGGCGATAATAGGGTAGCTGGTTCTGCTTCAAACGCCGATGCGGTTTATGCTTATAATTACGATGCACTTGGCGGACAAACAACCCTTGGAACCATGGGACAAATTGGTGCCGTTTGGGGAACAGCTTATAATAGACAAGCAGACAAAATATATTATTCAGCATATGCTAAAAGACATGTGAATGCAGGTCCTTTTGGTTTGAATGGTTTATACGTGACCACAAATGCTAAATCAGTCAATAATACTTCTTCTACAGGTAGTTTTGTTGACTTGAATGCCATTAACCCAGCTTTTAATGCGGGAACTGTAACTAGAAATTTTGCCCCAGGTGCTGGTGATAAAACCAATGCCAATTATGACGATGCCATGTTTGATGCAGTAGGCAAGAAGGGGATGGGTGGTTTGACTATTTCTGATGATGGGAAATATCTATATGTAATTAATTTAAATGACGGAAGATTATGGCGTATCACGCTAGGAGCTAATGGCACCGCACCTTCAAGTGCAGGTGATATTGTGGTTTATCCAGCTTTTACCAATCCTTCAGCGTATAGTTCATTTAGACCATTTGCCGTTAAATTCTATCGCGGAGCCATCTATGTAGGTGGTGTAACTGATGGTGTGAAATCAGATAATTCTGCAGTAGATCGCAATGACTTAAAAGCTTTTGTTTACAAAGTAGACGCAAGTGCTACTCCAGGTACTGCAATTTTTACACAAGTATTAAATACAGACTTGACTTTTAATAGAGTGTCCAATTTGAATTCTGGATGGAATGCTAAAAGAGCAACAAATTATGTAGATGCAAACGGAACCAATGCTTCTTTGTCAAATACTTCTTGGCACCCATGGTCAAGGACTTTTACAGAGATGGTCATTTCAAGTTCACCAGGAAGGGTAGCTTATCCACAACCAATTTTGTCAGGTATAGAATTTGACCCAACAGATGGTTCCATGATTCTAGGTATTTCTGATAGAACTGGTGATCAAACTGGTAATGAAAATTTAAGTACCAATACAGGTTTAGGTGATTTATATACTGGCAATGCAGCTGGTGATATTTTGAGGGCTTCTAATACAGGTGCTGCTTATACAAATTTTGTGTTAGAGAGCAATGGTACTGCTGGTGCAATAACTACTGCAGGTGCTAGCAACAATGAAGGACCTGGAGGTGGAGAATTTTATTTTACTGATCGTTTTAGTCAAGGAAATAACGTAGTTGGATTACCCCCATTAGGTAATGGAGATAATACAACCGGTTCATGGCCTTATAGCGGTGGTCTAGATCACGAAGAAACTAGTTCAGGAAGTGTGGCTTTAATGGCAGGAAAAGATGAAGTATTAACTACTGCATTTGACCCTATTAATGCTTGGTATAGTGGTGGTGTTCGTTATTATTCTAATGTGGATGGTGGTGCTTACAATGGTATGAAATTATATGAAGGCCAGTTTGTAGACGTTTTTGGTAAAGCAAATGGCTTGGGCGATTTAGAAATCATTTCTGCACCTGCACCTATTGAAATAGGTAATAGAGTTTGGCTAGACGCCGATGGTAATGGTATCCAGGACCCAGGTGAGAATCCTATTGCTGGTGTAACCGTAGAATTGGTAAAAGCTGGATTAGTTATTGCAACTGCAATTACAGATGCCGATGGTAACTATATCTTCAGTTCAGACCCTAACGGCGTAACTACAGCTTCTAATATTTACAATATTGTTGGTTTAACTGCCAACACTGCATTTACTATTCGTGTACCAAATGTAACTGGTGGTTCTAAACAAGCTGCACTTGGTGTCAATGACTTAACAACTGCTAATACTGCAGGTGGTGCTAATGCAGATGAAATTGATAGTGATGGTGTACTTGCGGGTAATAACGCTGATGTAACCTTTACTACAGGTGTATCTGGAGCCAATGACCATAGTTATGATTTTGGATTTAGCACAGCCGTCCCTTGTGGTTGCGGCGGTGGATTAGAAAGTAAGAGCTTGGGCGATGCAGTAGGCAAAAGGGTCTTTAATAAAGCAGTTAACAGCCAACAAGGACCAGTGAACTATAGTAAAATGCCTGTGGTTGAAAACAGGATTATTCAAAACCAGATTAAAGGTGTTGGAACCAGTCTTACTTTAAGTGAATTATTACCTAAACAAATCAAGGGTACTAATTACAAAGCATTAACTACTACACCTACAGATATTCCTAGTATTACCAATGCAACAGATGTATTGTCTATTGACTTTGTTTTAAATGATCAGGCTAAAGCGGTTTCATTTGCTACAAGAACACAGGGTGAAGTATACGATCACACCAAGGCCATTTGCGATAGGTTAAAAGGTTCTGAGTTAATGAGTATTGAAAACGTTACAATTAATAATATCAAATTTGTTAGGTACAATTTGAAAAATTCATTGGGTCAGATTGAATATGCTATGAGTTTTGCAGTTGGTGCTAAATCTGGTCGTTTAAATTATACCATTCAAAGTAACTGGTTGAACAGGGATTATACGGCAGATGAAATCATGTACAATGTGCAACTTTGGGCAGTATCACCTGAATTGGTGATGAACATGGCCAATGATATCGTAACTAGGTTAAAATCTACTATGCCTGTAATTGAGCAAGTGAATAGTATTGTATTACCTAAAACCTATGTTACAAAAGGTAAGCGTGAAGCTGAGAATTTGGTTTTAAACATTGTCAACAATAGCAGTTTCACCAATGGTTATATTGAATTACAAGAGAAGGCTAACGAATTGTCCACTAGTTTGATCACCAGACAAGTACCATTTACAGTTGGTGCTAATGGTAAGACAGTGTTAACCATTCCAGCTAGTGATTCTTATGAAGCTGCCATGTTTGTATACATGAATGGTGTGATGCAAGACCAACTCTTTATGGCCGATGGTAGTTGGGTAGCCAATGTTAATGCAGGTACTTCTACTTTAACTTCTTTTAAAGTGGAGAACGATCCTAAGATGATTGTTGAGAATAAAACTGATTTCTTATTATTCCGCAATGTGAAAGTAGCAGCTAGCAGTCCTGATTATGTTTCTGTATACAAATTGCTTAGAGGTGGTGGAGCTCCACAAGACCTTACTGGATATAAAACTTTACAGTTCAATGCCAAAGGTTCTGGAGTAGCATTACAAATCATTTTAGTAAAAGAAGGTATCCAAAACTGGGATGACCAATATAGATTGAGAATTCCTTTGTCTTCTACCAATAAGGATTATAAAATTAGCTTAGATGATTTCAAATCTTTGGGAAGCAGTGCCAAGATTAATCCTAATGATATTACTACCGTGATTTTTGCCCTAGAAGTAAATACGGGTAAATTGACCAATATTTCAGCTGACTTTAATAGGGTATTGTTCTCTAAAACAGATTATTCATACCTGTCAAGTTTGAATTCTACTGAAGTAAACGTGTTCCCGAATCCTTCAAAAGGAAGCTTCAAAGCCAGCTTTAAGTCTGCAGAAACTACAGATCTTACCTTGTATTTAACAGATGCAACTGGCAGAAGGGTATATAGTCAATCAGTAAAAGCGCAAATTGGAGAGAACCAAGTACCTGTTAATTTCACTCCAAAACAAGGTAGTATCTTGACCAATTATATCCTTTCTTTAGATGGAAATGGTTTCAAATACCAACCTAGAAAAGTAATCATTGAGTAAATTTTAAGCCCCTTAATAAAACAAAGTCCTGGATTAATCCGGGACTTTGTTTTTATAAACATATTGTAACAAAGAGGTGGAAAACCAAAAAATACAAAGAATTTGGTATTTTTCTATAATTTCGTTTTTAGTTCTTTTACATTGTTAATCAATTATCAAGCTATAAAAAACACGGCTATGGCACTCGAGATCTATGGTTTTTTTCTAGGTTTTGCTGTTTTAATGTATTATTTACATCAGCCCAAGAAAGCCAAAGTTGCACAGAAGAAGTAGATATTAACCCCCTAAGCTTGGTAAATTAATGACACCCTAATGTTATTTTAACTGTACCCAATGATAGCGCCCTCCCTGTGAGGGCGCCTTTGTTTTAGGCATTCCCCAGTTCTTTTAAGGCTTTTACTAGTACATCTAATTCAATAGTTCTTGTAAATACATTAGGCGTAATCCTGCAACCATGTACGGATGCTCCATCAATGGCAACAGTATAAATGCCGTATTTTTTTAACAATGTTTCAGCTAATAGTCCTGGTTTCATGCCTTTAATGCCAACATTGGCTATAGCACAGGACCTACTAGGATCCGTTGGGGTATACAATTCAATATTCCCCTTGCCCCTCACCTTAGAAGTCCAATATTGTTGTAAATATCGCAGTCTTGCTTCTTTTTTCTCGGCTCCAATACTATTATAAAAATCTACAGAATTACTAATGGCTAAATCTGAATGAACGGGATGGGTGCCAATATGGTTCAACCTTCCAATATCTGTTCCGGGTCTTTCACCATCGGCCAGTAAGGGCCATATATCACCAGCTTTTCCGTTTTTAACATATAAGAATCCAACACCAAGAGGTACTGCTAACCATTTGTGTAAGCTAGCACCATAATAGTCACAATGTAAATCTGGTATGCTATAGGGTAACTGAGCAAAGGCATGGGCGCCATCTACCAATACTTCTACACCCTTGTTATGGGCCATATCGCAGATTTTACGAATGGGTAAGATATGGCCTGTAATATTGACCATATGGGATACCATAATCATCTTGGTCTTTGGCGTTATAGCATTGGCATAAAAGTTCACAATTTCCTCATCAGATTTTGGATCCATGGGTAGTGACAATACTTTATTGACAACCCCATGTTTTTTAGCCACTAGCTTAAACATATCTAACATAGCACCATAATCCTGTTCAACCATGATGGCTTCATCGCCGGCTTGCCAATGAAATCCCCCAATAATCATGTCTAAGGATTCGGTAGTATTTCTGGTGAGTATTAACTCGTCTGTAGTACAACCTGCAATGGCCGCTACTTTTGCGGCAGCTTTTTTCTTATTATCAAATTGCACAGTGCGCATATAATAAGCACCCTGATAATTGACTTCTCTTATATGGTCTAGGTAGGCTTCCAAAATAGGAGTGGGGAGAATATTATAATACCCATTTTCCAGATTAATATAATCTGGTTTTAACCTATAAAAACTTCTTATACCTTCCCAGAAGTCCTGATCTTCTGCTAAAATGGATGCAGGTTGATTAGCGCCTTGTTGCATCCAATTAGCCAATGATTCTAAACCAATAGTACTGCTCAAACCCGCAAGGGCCAAGCCTTTGATAAAACCGCGTTTGTTCATAAAAGGTTATTGAAAAAATAAAAATGATTTATTTAGGTGAATTCAGTTGAGTCAAATACTTAACAATATCAGCTTCTTTCTTAAAATCAACTTTGTTTTGTAAGAGCCATTCTTGCTCTTTTTTACCTGCTGGCGCCAACTGTAAAATGCTTTCCTTATTTAGTTTTTTTAAGGGACTAACTATATAGTTGTTGGCTAGCAAGTATTTGACTTCATTTTTAAAATAATAGCGTTTCATAGTGCCAAAAAGCGAATCTCCTTCCAACAATTTACGATTGTTCATTTTCAATAATTGGTATTTGCCCTCATTTAAAACCTGCAACAATTCTTTGATGGGTTCTTCACTTACATAAGGTTCGGCAATGCCATTTAAAAAGATTGCTATTATTTCTTCTGGATTATTGGCCACGTGAAACTGTACTTTTTTAACCAAACCTTCATTGACTACTTCTTCATCACCATTTGGTTTCCTATAATAAATTTCATGAGAAGCCATATTTAGTTTTACCTCTTGTTCCCATCTTTCTTTTTTATTCCTACCTATTAATGTAGCAGTCACCCATTCTGTTTTCCAAAACGCATTACCAGTAATCTTATCATATGGAATTCTATTAGATAAAGTTCCTCTGCCATAGATATTGATAGTACCATCAGCCTTGGTAGAAGGCAATGTTTCAATGAGTACACCACCTTGCGCAGCAACTAAATTGGAATGGAACAAAGTCCAGAATAGCAATATGCTAAACAGATATTTGATATAATTTGATTGCATATTCATTTGTTTTTAGTTTTATTTATGCATCAATTTAAGGGTTTCCTTTCTTATTGCCATGCAAAGCCCAACAACCCTTGGATTATTGCCCTAAATTTGTCAGATGAATCCTTTTGTCAATCCCAGTAAGATTATTGTTACTTGTCATAAATGGTTAGCGCCTTCATTGGCAAAGGAGATAGAAGCCCTTGGCTATAGCCGATACCATGTTTTTCAAACAGGCGTGGAGCTAGAAGGAACCATGGCAGATTGTATAAAGCTAAACCTGAATCTTCGTTGTGCTAGTCAGGTGATGTATTCTCTAAAAGCCTTTATTTGCAATGACCCCAATGAATTGTACAAGAATTTGGTAACCATTCCTTGGGAAAACATGTTGGTGCCAGATGGTTATTTCTCGGTAACTAGTAATGTGTTTCATCCCACCATACAGACCAACTTATTTGCAAATCTTAGGGTCAAAGACGCTATAGTTGATAGGATGAGAGAAACTACCCAACAACGTCCATCAACCGGATCTGAATTAAGTGGTGCTGTTGTGTATCTGTTTTGGAAAAAAGATGAAGCGGAGATTTTTTTAGATACTTCTGGTGAAACCCTTGCTAAACATGGCTATAGAAAATTACCAGGTAAAGCTCCCATGTTAGAGGCTTTGGCAGCTGCTACCATTTTATCTACCAAGTGGAATAAATCAACTCCGTTTATCAATCCCATGTGTGGTTCTGGAACATTGGCTATAGAAGCCGCTTT
Organism: Bacteroidetes bacterium 24-39-8; assembly: GCA_002256765.1. Classification (GTDB taxonomy): domain Bacteria; phylum Bacteroidota; class Bacteroidia; order Chitinophagales; family Chitinophagaceae; genus Sediminibacterium. Next base: position 297 of record NCHJ01000112.1, on the reverse strand, counting down.
AATAGCCAGTAATCGGGTGCCAGGTCTTATGCGTAGCAATTATGCTTTTATGTATATTAAGGGTTATGACAAAGCCATTTATGAAAAAGAAAGGGCATCTTTAGACGCCAAGATCAACCATCATCCCAATATTAAAATCATTGCGTCTGATTTAAGCGACAAAGCCATTGAAATAGCCAAAATCAATGCTGCCGTAGCAGGAGTGGAGCAAATGATTGAGTTTCAGGTTTGTGATTTTGAATCAACGCGCTTGCCAGAAACGGAGGGGTCTGTTATTATGTTTAATCCAGAATATGG